>CAZAOX010000007.1:0-15832 GCA_964486985.1 uncultured Candidatus Saccharibacteria bacterium | reverse complement strand
CCTTGGCTGTGAAATCGTAGTCTACTATTTGATTAAAGTGGTCGCTTAGGAAGTCGGCAATTAGCTCTCCGCTAGGTGTAGGGATGAGTTTGCCCTTGAGGCTACCGGTTTTTTCTTGGACGATTTCTCGATCGACTGACTCGCCATTGTAGGTCAGGGTTATGATATCTCGCGGTTCGCCCTCGGCTGCACCTTTTTCAACATAGCCTCTGGTTTGGACGGTGTCGATGATAGTGGCGTAGGTGCTAGGACGGCCGATACCAAGATCTTCGAGTTTTTTGACAAGCGAGCCTTCGGTGTAGCGAGCTGGTGGTCGAGCAAAGGTCTGGCGGGCTTCGATGTGGTGAGTGGTTAGTAGGTCGTTGGAGTTTAATGCGGGCAGTAGTTCGTCTTTGCCGCCACCGTAGACGCGGAGGAAGCCGTCAAAGACGACGACTTCTCCTTTGGCGATAAAGTGCAAATTGTCGGCAGTCTCGCCACCGAAATCATCCAGCACGGCTTCACTCCGGGTGTCTGGCGACACTCGGGTTGCAGATTGTGCCGGAGATTTGGTAGCTCGACTGCTTTTTTTGCTATTTTCGCCACCGAAATCATCCAGCACGGCTTCACTTTGGGTATCTATCTCGATGGTGATAGTTGTTTTTTCTAGCTTGGCCGGACTCATTTGGCTAGCTAGGGTGCGACGACGGATGAGGTCGTAGAGTTTCTGGTCGTATTCGTTTGATGAGACTGTTTCGCGAGAGATGTCGGTCGGGCGGATGGCTTCGTGGGCTTCTTGAGCGGAGGCGGATTTAGTCTTGTATTTTCTGACGGTCGAATATTGTGGACCGTAGAGTTTTTTAATGAAATTAGTTGCCGAGGCGATGGCTTGGCCACTGAGGTTGACTGAATCAGTTCGCATGTAGGTGATCTTCCCGGCTTGGTAGAGTTTTTGAGCAGATGCCATGGTGGCTTTGGAGCTAAAGCCTAGTTTGGAGTTAGCCTCTTGCTGTAGCGTAGAGGTGGTAAATGGCGCTCCAGGACTACGTGTTCCTGGTGATTTGACGATATCGGTAACAGTGAACTTAGCGTTTTGTAGGCTTTCTAGGAAAGCTTGAGCTGAGGCTTCGTCGTCAAAGCGTCGGCTGAGTTCAGCCTTAAACTCTTGGCCGTCGTGGATGAACAGCGCAGTAATTTTAAACTGTGACGAGCCTGAAAACCCAGTGATCTCTCGCTCTCTTTCTACCAGTAGTCTAACTGCCGGGCTTTGAACACGACCAGCAGATTTTCCTCCAGGCACTTTTTGCCAAACAACAGGGCTAAGCTCAAAGCCAACTAGCCTATCAAGGACTTGCCTAGCCTGTTGAGCCTGGACCAAGTCCATGTCGATAGTTCGAGGATTTTTAACAGCTTCTTCGATAGCAGATTTAGTAATTTCATGAAAAACGATGCGCTTGGTCGTTTCAGTCGGTAGATCAAGCGCCTTACAGAGGTGCCAGGCTATAGCCTCCCCTTCTCGGTCCTCATCGGTTGCTAGCCAGACATTTTCTTTACCAACACTCTTCACGGCTTTCTTAAGCTCGCTGACGACTTTTTTCTTTTCGGGATCGGTTTCATAGACTGCAAAAAAGTCGTTTTTAACATCAATCGGCGGAGTGCCATCTTTGGTTTTTTTAACGATCGAGCGAATATGCCCAATGCTTGAAAGTACTTGAAACTCTTTGCCGAGATATTTCTCGATAGTCTTGGCCTTAGCCGGGCTCTCAACGATAACCAGGTTCTCCATACATAGACTATACTAAACTGATTGTTGTATTTTTCCAAATATTTAGAGGATTTTAGCGTATCGTCCACTGATTGGCGCCGAGGGGCTTGATGAGACCGTTGATTTCGAGCATGGTTAGGGTGGTGGCAAAGTCGCTGGCGGAAAGATCGGACTTGGCCTGGAGCTGTTCGCCGTCGCGGATGCCACTAGCTAGGAGCTGGAGGATGGTGTTTTCCGCGGGGGTATCGCCAATAGGTAGCTTGATCTGTGACTTTTTTGACTTGCTGGTTAGTTCTGGGGCGATTATATCGAGGATGTCGCTTGCTTCAGTTGCGGGAATCGCGCCCTGTTTGAGTAAATTGTTGCAACCAGCTGATAAGGGGCTGGTGATATTGCCCGGTACTACAAAAACGTCTTTCCCTTGGGCTAAGGCGTGCGCTACGGTGTTGAGCGACCCGCTCTTGGCGGCGGCTTCGGTGACTAGTACAGCATCAGCTAGGCCGCTAACCAGGCGATTGCGCTGAAGGAAGCTCCATTTGCCGATAGGCACTTGGTCGCCCTCTCCCCACTCGGAGATGATGGCCCCACCGCTAGCGACGATCTGCCTAGCGAGCGGTAGGTTGGTTTTTGGCGAGATATCTGGCAAAGGGTTGACGACGACAGCTAAAGTCGTGCCACCGGCCTCTAGAGTGGTCCTATGGGCTATCGCATCGACACCGAAAGCTAGCCCGCTGATGATCACTACTCCCCTTTTGGCTAGGTCATGAGTCAGCTGTTGGGTTATCTCAGCACCGTATCTAGTAGGCTTGCGTGTACCGACTATTGCGACGATAGGAGTAGTCTTTTCTGGCAGTTTCCCTATATAGCACAAGCTTTTTGGACTATCCGCAATATCCCCTATTCTCTGGGTGAAAATATGCTCATCTGGACTAATTCTATTGATTTTCATAAGATTTATTGCAAAAAGTATTGACATTATGTCAAATGACTGCTATAATGGTACATGTATTGATTGATTTAGGTCAATCAAACGCACCTTATACCCCCTATTCTAACAGTAATGTTAGAGTGTGTGTAGATGCATTAAGTAATCTATACCCTCCACTTTTTGCTGACAACTACACACATACTAACCCCTTTAACCCCTCGATCAGTCTATCTGGCCGGGGACCCGTCAAAGCATGGACTATCCAGTAGCAGGTATCCTGGGCGCACCGACATGTTATACGTCGTTGTCGCGCTTCCATGAGGGGTGGGTTGAAGGGTAAAATAGCGCTAGGTGATGCCCACCCTTACCTAGCGCTTTTTTAGTTGGATTTTATTACTTCAAGTCTTAAACCCCCACGCCATCTTCCTCTCACGTAAGAACAGCCCTAGCATAAAGCTAAATTTCCAAAACTCCCCAATCAACAAACCCTTCCACGCCTTGGCCTTCGTGATCTGCTATTGTTTTAGGAAGGGGCTCGCCCCTTCCGTTTGCTTTCGAAGTAAATTCGAAAGCTACACTCCATCCCCCTGAAGAGAATGCCAAGGGTTGCAGTCGCTTTAGTCTGTCTCATGGGGGTTTTAGAAATTTATGCTGACTACAGCTGTTCGTACAGTTGATTTAGGAGGATTTAGAGGTCAAGAGCGAAGCAGAGCAGCAACAAAAACTTGGGCGTGAGCCCCTCCCAGGGGGGGTGAGCCGGGACCCGAGTTGTTTGGAGCTGTTCTGCTTGAGCGACAGTATACCGGAAGTCTAAGCGTAGTGGGATAGTCTAAGGGAGATAGTTCATCGCTTCTTTTGAGCGAGGTGGGGCCTTTGTAGTATTATATAGATATGGAAAGTTTACAGGTACTTCTTTGGGCGATGGTTGGTAGTGTGGTGTCGCTGGTCGGCGGTATTATTATGATCGGCAATCGTCAGATACGCGACAAGGCTCATCGTTGGGCTTTGCCTTTTGGGGCTGGCGCGTTGTTGGCTGCGGCTTTTTTGAGTGCCCTACCAGAGGCCTTACATGGCCAGGATGCTCAAAAGATCATGATATTTGCGATGGCTGGGTTTTTGGCATTCTTTATATTGGAAAGACTACTCGGCTGGTGGCACCATCATCATCATGACGAGGTCCATGGTCAGCGCGATAAGACTCATATGGCTTTGGTGGTTGTTGGCGATACTCTGCACAATGCTATCGACGGCATAGCGCTTGGGGCAGCTTTTTTGGTCAATCCGTCTGTCGGTATAACGACGAGTTTGGCGATTGCGGCTCATGAGGTGCCGCAGGAGATCGGTGATTTTGGGATACTACTCGGCAAAGGCATGAAGCCGAGGCGAGTGGTATTGGTTAATTTAGCTAGCGCTCTAGTGACGGTGATAACAGCGATGCTAACTTTTTGGCTCGGCGGTCTAGCGGGGCTAGATCCAGCGCCGTTTTTGGCGGTAGCCGCGGGGATGTTTATATATACAGCGGCTAGCGATTTGATTCCTGACATCCATGAGCAGCCAATCAAAGAGGGCAACTTGCAGGCGTTGATGCTTCTCGTTGGCGTGCTGGTCATAGGCTCAGTGGCTCTCGCGATGCCTCATGAGCATGCAGGTAGCCATAACGAGCACGAGCATCATCATCAGGTTGTCGACGAGCCGTAGTTACCGCTTAACAGAATAGCCCCGAACGACTTGAAACTCAATTTTTCCAGAGTTTACGCCCGAGTACTTTTGTTTTTTTATTCCTCCCTGTTAGTCTTAGCTCTGTGGCGGTATATCAAGAGACTGGCTTGTCGGCTGGAGTTCGTTTTCGAGAAAGGTGTCGATGTATTTGACGGCTTCAGGCAGGATAGTTTTTTCGAGTTGAGTTTGCTCGTTTTTTGAAAAAGATTGGAGAACGAAAGCCGAGTCGTTGACATGCTCTTTAATGAGGTTTTTGGTGCCAAGGCGAAGTCGCCAAAAATCTTGCCCGATGTGGGCGTTGAGGGATTTGACACCGTTGTTTCCAGCATCAGAGCCACCAAGACGGGTTCTGATAGTACCGAAGTCCAATGTCATGTCGTCATGCAAGACTAAAATGTCTTCAGGCGGTATCTGGTAGAAGTCGATAATCTTTCTAACAGACTCCCCTACTAGGTTATAGAAGGTCGTTGGTTTGGCGATGATAATTTTTTCTTCATTTACGGAAAATTCACAAATTTTTGCCTTGAATTTAGTTTTTGCTTTTAGCTTAGGGAGACTATTTTGCTCGACAAATAGGTCAATCAACTGCCAACCGGTATTGTGGCGGGATTTTGCGTATTCTAGTCCAGGATTGCCGAGGGCGAAGATAAATTTCATAACCTAATCATATCAGAAAATCGTCAATTTCTAGAAGAGCGAGCTAGGCGAACAGCCTAAGCTGTCTGCCTTATCTGAGGCAGTTTATCGACCTAGATATTGGTGTATTTTTGTAAGTTATGCTCGTTATGGTGTACCATACCTCGAAAGTGAGTCCTCTGCCCTATCGTCATATCTTTACTGTTCGGCGTTAAAGAACGGCGGTCCCAATGATGCGGATGTTCATTTTCCGGGGTTAAACCCTGGAATCCCCGATCCACTTATATTATGCAATAATTCTGCACTTTCCGGGGTTAAACCCTGGAATCACAGACCCCTTTGGCTGATTTTATGAATCCATCTTTGAGATTCATGGCCTAACCCTAAACAGATGAAATTAGTTAAAATATTAAAAAGCTAGTTGGTCTTTAATATCTTCGAGTAACCCCCTTTTGTCTATGTAGTCTTCGTCGTTTTTGTTGCTTTGGAGTTCGCAAATACCTATCGACACCTGTCTAGGTACTCATCGAAGTTATCCGCTAACACCTGCTCAATATACTGCGTTTCTTTGGTGTTTTTAGGCAAGTATTTATGATGAAAAATTAACAATATCTCGATATATTTTTTGGAAGAATCTAGAAAAATAACACAACGATTGCCAGAATCCTTGGTCGACTCCCTTTTGCCAGCAATACGGAAATCATACTTAAAAATCCAAAACTCATCCTTGTGCCATAATTCATCTACTTGTTGTGTCTGTTGAAGGTCCTGGTTGGTATAGGTGATGCGTGATAAATCCTCGAATATACCATCTTCTGTAACATCCCACTGTCGGCCGGGGTTATCTTTTCGCAACTGCCTCAGATAATGACGTTTAGCATAGGTAGAATATTCAACCCCAAAAGGCGTATCATCTTTAAGCAACAGGTGTGTAAACATGGTCGGGATCTTCCTGTACGATTAAGCTATACGGTATATATTCGCCGTCTAGACACGCCTTCCAGGGTTTTTGCCCATGAGTGTAATTGACGATTTCCTGCGTATCTCTGTCTTGCCACAACTCACATATTTCATCGAGTCGCTTTTTTTCTGACTCGCTTAGTAAGTTATCATTCGGCTTGTATGTAATCGAACTAATCATCAGGGCGCGCTCTAGTGGCTTGATGTTAATCTTGCCGATATCAAACAAATTCTCGGTAGTTTCAAAAAATATATCAGCCACCGGGCCATACTCGCGGCGCACATAGCGCACACCGCTCATAGGCTCTAGGTGGTCATAGAAATAGCTAAAATCAGCAAGATATAGTAGTTTTGCGAGCTTTGTTTTAGGGATGCCATTCTTGAAGTGACCGAGGATATAAAAATACATCTGCTCAAACTTGTCGTTGTTGCGTGGTTCATCAAAAAACTCTGCTACGGGGACATTCAGTTTGTTTGCTATACGCTCCAAGACGTCAACATTTGGCTTACTTTTGCCGTTCTCTATATTTACATATGTTGCGCGACTCACACCCAAAAAATTAGCGACTTGCTCTTGAGTTAGGCCGCGATCAGTGCGCGCTTTTGCGATATTGCTTGCTATTCGATTACTCATGATAGTGATTATTCCTACCTTTCGTATATTTATATGTCAATTATACTACTCCTAGCATCCATATGTCAAGTATTTTTTACAATATTATATGAAATATATTGACATAGCTTGATGCGTAACGTAAAGTAATAAATAAGAAATCGCATGAGGTGGGAGGTGCGAGATCTCCGGGAGGGTAAATCGTCCTGGCGTTAGAAACGAAAGAATCGCCTTTTGGGCGATTATCGTACAAATAAGTTAGAAGCCTATTTGTACCTTTTAGTATAGCGTAAACCGACCGAACTATAGAACATGAACGCTATATGAAAGGAGTTTATATGGCAAAGAACTATACTATCAGCGGTAATAAGTCAAAAGGCTACCGCGCAAAGGCCGACGGCGGTAAACGAGCCAGTTTTACTGGAAAAACTCAAACAGAGGTTATCAAGCAAACGCGCACCCACATGCGCCGAAATGGCGGTGGTGAGCTTCGCATTCAACGCACCGATCGTCCACAATACCGCGCTGCCGACACCGTCCCGCCTAAAAAAGATAACTTCCCACCAAGAGGTTAGCTATGGAAGTATTTACAGATACACTATTAAGAGAGTTTATCAGTCAACTACCGCAGGTATTCTCCGTGATTAGTGAACTCAAAGGTCAGATTGCGTCTGAGGGGCTGAAATTAATCTTTCTCCCCTTTCACGAGTTCAGTTTGGTCAGTTGTATTGTTGCTGTTGGGTGGATTGCTATTTTTTGGAGGAGTAAAAGTTGGATTTTGAGTGGCGTGTTACACCAACGGAATAACCGATAGTACTCCTAGTCTTAGCTTTTGATAAATTCCTTGTGCTCCCAGGCGACAATATCAATCGAGGGGTGGAGGTATTTAACAATATCTTCACCTATCTTACGCTTCATATCTTCAGGTATCTCTTTCACATACAAATCCAACGTCCTGTCTATAAATACATCAAGTGGCCAGTTAGACCCGAAAAACGCCGTATCCCGGCCATCTAAAGTTTGATATATCCTTATGATCTCTGCAAAATCATTTAAGCACTGAGCTATATAATGTATCTCAACTTTTGATTTCGGTCGTCTAATGGTAATTGCTCCGTTGGAGTATGGCAAGTCAGCGACCTCCTCTCGGATATCATGCTTATCTGGGCGATTATCTTTATGAAATTCTAGTGCCTCGTAGTCCTTCATTACCTTATCGTAATATCCTTTACTCTGAAAATCTTTCGCCTTACTCACCAATTGGTCAGCCAGACCGTCAATCAGCCTTCGACTTTCTCTGATGAAAGCGATTTTATCTTTGGGCTTCTTTCTCAAAATCTTTTCAAGAAGAAACATAGGCGCCCTCACGATATCAGGAGTAATGTAGTAATCAATAAAATCATCGGCTGTAAGTTTAGTTAGCTCATCGACAAATCGTCCACCAGAGCCAGCTTCACGACCACCTTTAACTTTATTTTTCTTGCCACCCAAAAGTATACGCACATCGATCATCCATCCCTTTTGATACACCTCAAATATATTCGCAAAGAATCCAGCATTATCGGGATCGAAGTCGCCATATGCCGTTCCGCCATCTGGTAGCTCGCACTTGTTACGTCGCTCTTTACTTAGCTCAACAAAAAGCTCAACTAGAATACTTCTTACGATCGTACCCCGAAGAACCTTTGCGAAATCGTCTTTCAAATAATTTCTAGACCTATCTTTACCGAAGTACTCTTCATTAATCCTGGATATCTTATTCATATTTCTTCTTCCTATTTTTAACTTGTGCCCTATTCTTGAACGATAATGGCCCCTCGAGAATTAGGCTCCCTGGCACTTTATTATTCTCTTGATATTCAAACCACTTTTTACGCGTGTCATTATAGAGCTCTATGGCTTTTGAGCACTCGACAATATGCCTTCCCGATACAAACCACGCCAAAGGTACTTCATCCCATTTATCGCTGTCAGTGGTGTAGATATTGCTACTTTTTGGGTGATTAATCGCATGTCGCGCTCTCTCTATATTAGAAAAAAGACCGCCATACCCGCTAGATTCAACCATTTCAGAAATACTCAAGAAGCTTAATATGTCCTTAATCTTTTCACTTAAGCTCAGCTCTTCATATCTTTTAAATCTTGATCGATTTCTGTTGCGAAACAAAGCAATCCCCGCATGTATGGCCAGATGCTCATACATCAAATACAAATTTATTACTAAGCCACTTCCAGCCTGATAAATATCAGCTAACAATTCATTATCTAGTAGGTACCGGATGTTATTGTTTAAAACAGGCAGTTCTAACACTTCATCATGTAATTGTTTTGATACTTCCATATATCTATTAACTTCATTGGCGTAATAATCATAAGTCGGTGCTTGACCTAAGAAGCTAACCACCCCGAGATTAGTTTGCGCATGCTGAGCAAGCATAATAATATCGCCCTTATCATTCCCCTTATCCAAAGACCAATCTATCTCTGTTTTTATCTTTTTCCCCATTTGAAGGCCCTCCTCTCTAACCATTAAATTACGCTTACAACGTAGCGCTAATGATCATATATCCAAATAGAACGGTGTTTATATTATCTGTGTGCCACCACCGCACATGTCACTATATATTAGTATAGTGAATAGACAACTATATTGCAATATATGCTATTTTATGATATTGCTTATGCTTATTTTTTGTTGTTATTATTAAAACTACCAACAAACGATTCGAGCTCATTATTGAATAATACATTTATACCGATTTGAGCCAGAGCCTCCCTATTGTTAAATATATCATCCCTGTCGCCCGTTACAAAGATATCATTTCTAGAGTAGTAATGGCCTAATAGTTGCCTGCGGTCTTCGAGATTTTGCTTGCCCCCTCCCAGTATCCTTTTAAGCTCTCGTGCAATATCTAGCGCCGATGCAGGCGCATAAACGTCGCCGCCGCCATATGTTGAGACATTATAAACTGCAAATGCCGGCTTGTTATCATCGCTCCAGCCTCTTATCTTTTTGGCGATATTTATTTTTGCATTCTCAAGATTAATGTAATTAAACTCGATCAAGCCGTCCGCTCTCAGCTTTTTTAATAATTTTCGGTCAGCACTTGTGTCTGCTGTGACTTTCAGGGGTAGTTTTATGGCCTTACTCTCCCCAGACCTCGGCGAGTTTGGATTTGATTTTTTATCATAGCTAGTTCTCCAAACGCTTCTCCAGCTCATCTACCAAATCCAACAGCTGAGTGGTTTTGGCGACGATGCGTTTTTGTTCGGCTAGGGGTGGAAGTGGGACGATTTTGTCATTTAACATCTTGAAATGGCGTCCGTAGCCTCGGGACTGTGGGCGGAATACGTCAACCAGTGTGTAAAAATAATCACTATCAACCAATATCGGTTCGAGTATCTTCACACCATCAGCTCCAGCGATGAAATCAAAGTCTATAAGTTTTATCTCTCTTGTGTGATCACCAAAAATAACTACTGGACTGTCAATGGTGGTTACATCACCGGAATTAACGTATCCTGCTATATAGGTTTGACCTTGATCCACGACTGGAATATTTCCAGACTGTAACATTTCTGATGTTTTAACCTTAGATGCTGGAGTAATACTATTGTAGATATCAGGTAACCTCACCCACTTCCAGTTCTTAGGAATGTCAAACGGGATTTCATCATCAGTGATTTCTGGCAGTGGCTTGGATTTGCGGAGTTTACCCTGCTTTATCAGTTCGGTTTTTTCGGCTTGAATCTGCTCGTAAAGCTCTGCGCCAGTGCCTTCGCTGGGGTTTTGGGGGACGAGTTGGCCAGAGACGGCGAGGTGAAGGATAGTTTTACGGAGATGCTTAGTAGCGTGTGGTACATGTAAATATTCATGCAAGTTCTCTGTCAAAAAAGCAATCTTTTGACTACTGAAGTATCTAGGCACTTCTTTCAGTTGTAGTTGTAAGCGGTCAGCTATCTCGCTGATTTCCCTCCATTTTACACGATACTGAGTCAGTATCTCCTCTGGATTAGTCTCATTTAGCTCGACCACATTTGGGTTTTTGATGTCGAGGTTGTAGCCATGCTTTTTGATCTCATCAATACTAACCTTCCAGGCGACTTCACTATCCTGGCGGTTGTTCCACCACTCGCTTATCGGGGCAAATTCTTCAAAACGAATCGGCTTGGTTTTGTTGTAGGCTTTGACGCCTTCGGGCAGGCGGTGTTCGTAGTACCAAATGTCTTTGGTCGGCTCGCCTTTGTAAAAAAACAGCAGGTTGGTGGCAATTGAGGTATACGGGGCAAAGACACTGCCCGGCAGGCGGATAATGGTGTGGAGGTTACACTCCTCGAGTAGATGCTCTTTGATGCGGTTTTTGACACCATCACCAAACAAAAAGCCATCGGGCAAAACTATACCTGCTCTACCGCCGTCTTTTAGCAAGCGAATAAACAGCACCAGGAACAAATCGGCGGTTTCTTTGGTGCGGAAGCTCGACGGAAAGTTCTTTTCGACGCCGTCTTGCACACTGCCGCCAAATGGTGGATTGGCGACGATGACATCGACGCGGTCGTTCGGACCATAGTCGACCAAGGGCCTGGCCAAAGTGTCTTGGTGTTTGATATTGGTCGGCTGTTCGATACCGTGAAAGATCAGGTTGGTGATGAGCAGTGAGTATGGCAGTTGCTTCCACTCGGTGCCGAAGATGGAGTTTTGCAAGACTTGCTCGTCCTCGGGTGTTTTGACAGATTTGCGGATGTGGTCGATCGCTCCGGTCAAAAACCCACCGGTGCCAGCGGCCGGGTCGTAAACCTTTTCGCCTAAGCGAGGGTTGACACGGTCAACGATGAACTTGGTGACGGCGCGTGGGGTGTAAAATTCACCAGCATTACCAGCGGACTGCAGGCTAGCGAGCAAGGTTTCGTAAATATCGCCGAAGGTGTGGCGGTCATCCATGGAGTTGAAATCGATTTCATTGATACGGTTGATAACCTTGCGGAGCTGGGTGCCGTTTTTCATGTAGTTAAATGATTCTTCGAACACGCTATGCACGATACCAGTCAGTGGATTGCTAGGGTTAGATGGGAGTTCTTTGAGATCTTTGATCAGGCTATTGTTGATAAACTCAAGCAAGGCGTCACCAGTGATACCGTCTTCACGGCTTGCCCAGTTGCGCCAACGATACTGCTCTGGTATAGCGGGCTGATAGTCGCCGTCTATGAATTCGCGTTGCCTCTCGCTATCGTCAAGCGCCTTGAGAAATATCAGCCAAACTAACTGACTAAGGCGCTGAGCATCGCCATCAACTCCACCGTCTTTGCGCATTTCGTTTTGGATACTTTTGATGAGACCGGAACTGATCATTTTGAGGCGCCTTTCTTTTGGCTGTTTTTGCTGACTTTCTTTTCTATGGCTGGCTGGATAGCTTTGATGCTTTCGAGATACGCTTTTTCGACTGGTGACAGCGTCCTTGCTTCATATTTACGGTATTCCTTGGCGGCTTTTTTGACCATTCTGTCGTGACTGATGCTGCCTGCGCCCACTAGCGTGCCTTTACCATAAGACAAAGAGAACTTATCGAGCTCGTCCACCCAATCTTGCATGCGCATGGCATGTTTTTGCTTGGCGCGGATTTCTGCCAAGTCAAAAAAGGCTGACACCAAACGATTTAGAACGAATAACTCATCCTCAGTCAGATAATTTTTGGCGATGCTAGCTTCGCGCAAAGTGGGTACTGCGCCAGCAAAGGTCGTCATACCCATAAAATCTTTGGTGCTGTCGGCTCTGGCGTGGACGATTTCGGCTGCAGTTTGCTGGCTGGTGGCGTAGTGCAGTTTGTTTTGAAAGATTTTGAAAAATTTGGCTGTTGCGGGGCTTTTGGGATCATAGTCGGCACTGAGTGCATAAAGGTCGAGCACCTGACGATAGATGGCCTTTTCGCTACTGCGAATATCGCGAATCCGCTCGAGCAGCTCTTTCCAGTGATTTCCGCCGGCATTGCCCTTGAGACGCTCATCGTCCATGGCAAAACCTTTGATGATGTATTCACTCAGAGTTTTGGTAGCCCATTTGCGGAAAATGGTAGCATTTTTTGAGTTGACTCGATAGCCGACGGAGATTATGGCGTCTAGGTTGTAGTGCATTGTTAGATACTTTTTCCCATCCGTCGCAGTTATCCGGAATTTCCGGATAACTGAATCTTTGTCGAGCTCTTCTGTCTCAAATATATTGCCCAGATGCTCGTTGACCGTCCTGACATCGACATCAAACACCTCAGCGATCTGCTTTTGCGTCGCCCAAATGGTTTCGCCGGTTGCGTCGACTGGCAGTTCAATCGCACCATTCGGCGCTTGATATATGACTAGTTCATCCCTTTCACTCATGCGCTCACCTCGTAAAGTTCATTGGTCAGCTGGCTGACTGCTTCGCTATAACCATCGGCTCCGCCGAAAAAGCTGGCGATTTCAAGTGGTGTGCCGAGCTGGTCGAGCGGTTGAACTTTCAGGACATCACGCGCTTCGATAGCTTTCAGGCTGGCTGATTCGTATTTATCGATTAGCGCTTCTAGAACTTCGCGCGCCTTGCCCTGATATTGATTTATAAATCGGCTATGACGAGCTTTTTCGGCGCGAGTTTTACGAGTGGTAGTTTTTTGACCGTAGGCAATGTTCATGACGATGTCAAACATATCGATATCGCTATCGAACTGGTCGGCAAGCTCATAAATCGGGATGCCTTTTTCGGCCAGTTTATCGAGAATGTAGTACTTTTGCTTGGCCTTGCTCCAAGTCTGGAGAAATTCATCAAGCGTGGCGTATTCACCCAGAATGTTTTTGCGAGTATAGTCAGTCAGGCTTTCGGTAATCAGTTTGCCATCAGCGTCCATAATCCGCACGCTATCGCCGATCACTTGAACTCGTTTGCCGCTGACGATGTGGACTTTTGGCCGATAATTATCGCTTGATCCAATATCACCACCTGGGATAACGACCTCATCACCAGCGTCGCCATCGCCAATAGCACTCATGCCGTCACCATCTGGCGTATAGCCATCATTTGTCTGATCGATTTCATCAATCATCTCATCAAATTCACCCTCGTTTTTCGGCTCAAAGACGCGAACTGGATCACCATCAAAGGCCGGATCGGCAAATAGTTTGGTGGCGTTGCGAAAATCAAGGATCGTGAAGTGTGTTTTGCCATAATCTTCACGCACGCGGGTGCCACGACCAATTACTTGCTTAAACTTGGTCATGCTCTCGATGTTGCTATCGAGCACGATGACTTTACAGGTCTGGGCATCGACACCGGTCGACATCAGCTCGCTCGTCACGGCGATGACCGGATATTTACTCTCAGGGTCGATGAAGTTGTCGAGTTCTGCCTTGCCTAGATCGTCATCACCAGTGATCCGCATGATATATTTGTGGTTTTCACGCACTCGATCTGGGCTTTCGTTGACCAGCGCCTGACGTAAACGCTCGGCGTGGTCGATGTTACGAGCAAAGACGATAGTTTTGGCGTATGGGTCGGTCTTTTCGAGGAATTTGGTGATGTAGCGTGCCACTACTTTGTCACGCTCTGGCAAGATCAAGCCTCTATCGATGTCTTTAGAGGTCCACTCTTTATCTTCAATTTCATTTCCATCATCGTCGAGCTCGCCAGCCTCTGGGCGATAGCCAAAGGTATCAACATCAATTGCTATACGGATAACTTTGTACGGAGCCAGGAAGCCGTCGTTAATTCCCTGTTTGAGCGAATATGTATAAATCGGATCACCGAAATAGTGACTACTCGAAGCCTCTTTGGTCTCAACCGGTGTGGCAGTCAGACCAATTTGGACTGCCGATGAGAAATATTCCAGGATTTCGCGCCAATTGCTGTCTTCTTTGGCGCTACCACGATGACATTCGTCAACTACTACTAGGTCGAAGAAGTCTTTGTCAAATTCTTTGTAGGCATTGCGTGCTTCTTCATTGCCAGAAATCGCTTGGTAGAGGCTAAGGTAAACTTCGTATTCTTTCTCGATATTTCGACTGGTGATTTTTGTCATAGCTGTGCCGAAATGCTTGAAATCGTTTGAGCGGGTTTGGTCAACCAAAATGTTACGGTCAGCCAGGAACAAAATACGCTTTTGCTTGCCAGTTGTCGACGGAGTTTTCCAAAACCGCCAGATGATCTGCGCGGCCGTGAAGGTTTTGCCAGTACCTGTCGCCATGACGAGCAAAATCCGTTTTTGACCGCGCTCGATCGCCTCGAGAGTGCGATTGATCGCTACGCGCTGGTAATAACGCGGGGTTTTGCCACTACCATCGTCATGGTACGGCTGTTTGGTCACAGAAACTTCCTCAAGTGACGTCGTTAACCCCTTCCATTGCCGATACAAATGCTCGAGTTCTTCTGGATGAGGAAAATCCTCCAAAGCAATCTGCTTTTCGACATCAGATAGCAACCCAGTTCGGTCGTGCATCATAAAAGCGTCGCCATTGCTAGTAAAAACAAATGGCACATCAAGTGCCTTGGCATAATCCAGGGCTTGCTGCATGCCATCACCAACAGTATGATTATTGTCCTTGGCTTCGACCACGGCTAGTGGCGTATTGGTACCGTCCTGACGCATGAGTAGGTAATCGACGAACTTTCGCTTTTTGCGTGAAGCGGTTTTACCCCGAACGATAATTCGCCCATTTGTAAAATAATAAAACTCTTCGCGCATGTGACTTAAGTCCCAGCCGGCTTGCTGAATAGCTGGTGTAATGTAACGCGTGCGAATCTCAGCTTCGCTTAAACTCTTCTTGTCCACTATCTTTAATTATATCATGAGCAGAGGTCGTGCTTTACTCATGCAACCGTTCTGAATCAATACAAAAAACTGAACTATCATCAATTTGCCACAGTATACTTACCATATGGTATATTCGTCTTATTAAGCTCATGAGGGATTCTGTCAGCTATTGACCATTGTACTGTCTAGAATTTATTACAATCAAGCGATATTTAGAGATTCTTTTTATTAGGCTTATTGATTCCTAGGGTGTTTTTACAGGGTGTAAATGGCAAGAGGTATAGAGGTGACACACAGGATAAAAGCGGGCCTAGGAGAGGGTAGACTAGCCCGAGTGTCTTGACGGGTGCTTCTCAACTTCTTTAGCTTGTTTGTAGGCTTTAGTGACTGGTTCTTTGCCTTCAGCGATGCGTTGGCGGTTGGCTTTGAGCTGTTTTTCGTCGCGGAAGCTGAATTTTATA
>CAZAOX010000006.1:10068-16033 GCA_964486985.1 uncultured Candidatus Saccharibacteria bacterium | reverse complement strand
TCATACCAGTTCTGTCCGCAACCTGGTGGATTAGCTCAAGGAATATCTCAATATCATTAGGGTCGGTAGACTTAACGACTGAAAGGCCTTTTTTGTGATAGTTTCGATAGATATTTCTGACCGGTTGCGCCATTTGCGAAATTAGTTGGTCTTTAGGCTGAGTGAGATCGATAATACGGGTATGTTCGGGGTTGAGGGATTGGTAAGTGGTTTTTTGCCAGCCTTTTTTCTTGAGTAGTTCTGTGAAGTGGGGGGTTTCTGGCTCGATTCTGATAAAACTAACCTTAGCGGTCTTGGCTAGAACTATGAGCTCATCAATTGCTTCCAGGAACGATGAATCATCTTTGGCGTGGGGCCCATATGGGCAAAAGAGCCGAGTATTGCCTTTACCCCGCTCTAGGACTGCCAAAAAACTCCAGTCTTTGCCTGATTTTTGAAAGGTTTGTCTACCGAGCGCTTCTTGAAACGATTGCCAGGCGGGGGATTGTTGAAAATGCATTTGTCAGCTATTTCCTTGTTGTGAATTTGACAACATAGACAAACTCGGAAATACTTCAAGGTCATAGGGATCGGTCGGTCGGTCTATCTGATTGCGGAAATAACCTAGAGTAGCTATCATCGCGCCATTATCGGTGCAAAGCTGGATAGGGGCGTACTCGATGTCGATAGGTATAGCCTCCTGAAGTTGGCGCCGAAGTTCTTGGTTGGCAGCGACTCCACCAGCGATAACTACTGATTTAGGATTTAGATTGTCGTAAGCTAGTTTGGTTTTTTGGACTAACGTCTTGATGGCGGTGTGTTGGAAGCTTGCCGACACATCATGCCTCAGTTTGTCGCCTACAAGCTCCGCAAGCCCGTGCGAAGGAAAGGTGTGGTCTTTGCCTAGTTTTTTCTGAACGGCCCTTAGAACGGCTGTCTTGAGGCCAGAGAAGCTAAAGTCGTATTGGCCATTTAGTTTGGCGATGGGCAGGTCGATGGCTAAGGGGTTGCCGAGCTCGGCATCTTTAGAGATTGCTGGACCGCCAGGGTAGGGGAGGCCGATGATTTTTGCTACCTTGTCGAAGGCTTCGCCGATAGCATCATCTTGCGTTTCGCCGATAATTTGAAAATCACCATGATCTTTAAAATAGGCCAGTAGTGAATGTCCACCAGAGACAATCAGGGCTAACAGGGGAAAAGAGGGTTGATTGTTTGGCAGGGTTAGGTTTTTTGTGTCATTTTTTACAATTTGTTCAGTGATGAAATTGGCATAAACGTGAGCTTCAACATGATGTATTTTATACAACGGCTTATCATGAATAACAGCCAATGTTCTGGCAGTTAGACTACCGATGAGCAGTGAGCCGATAAGCCCAGGGGCGTAAGTGACAGCGATAGCATCGATGTCATCCCAGGTACAATTAGCCTCCTGGAGAGCCCTATCGATAACAGGGTTGATAACTTCGATATGGCTCCGAGCTGCCACCTCCGGGATAACTCCGCCATATTCAGCATGAATGTCGATTTGTGAATGAACAACATTTGACAGCAGTCGCCGACCATCTTCTACGACAGATGCAGCAGTTTCATCACAGCTGGTCTCAATTCCCAAAATTTTCACTGCTAACTATTATACTACCTTACGGTTAGTTGTGCTAAGATTGGTTTAAGATGAAGAAGATGTTGAAAAAGCTGATACCGACCAGCTTGTTTAGAGAGCTTGAGCCAACTTATCATTTGCTGGAGGCAATATTTTTCGCAACAATTTATGGATTTCCTGCTAGAAAGATGAAAGTAATAGGGGTGACTGGGACTAATGGTAAAACCTCGACAAGTTTTATGATTCATCGGATTTTAGTTGAGGCTGGTGTGCGGACCGGCTTGATGACCACAGTGTCCTATGGGGTAGATGATGAAATTGTTGACCGGCAAGAACATATGACAACTGTGTCCGCTCCAGAATTGCAGAAACAGTTAGCTAGCTTTAAAAAACAAGGGGTTGAGTGGGTCATCATTGAGACGACATCACATGCTTTGGCTCAGCATCGTGTATTCGGCATACCTTTTTCTATTGCAGTTTTGACAAATATTACTCATGAGCATCTTGATTATCACGGGACTATCGAAAACTATGCTAAGGCAAAGGTATCTTTACTGAAAGATGTCGCTCGTCGTGGAGGGGTATCGTTTGTTAATGCTGATGATGGATTGTCGGTAAAATATACTCAAGGAGTTTCCGGGGTCAAGACCTATGGAATTAACCAGGGTGAAACCAAAGCAATAGACATAGCTCAAACTACCGTCGGTAGTACTTATAGTGCTTATTTAGGTGACCAAGCGGTGGAGTTGGCCTGCAATATACCTGGAGAATTCAATATCTATAATTCGTTAGCTGCTTCGTTGACTGCTGAGGCTGTTGGGGTGGCGCCTGAGCAAATCTCTAGGGGTTTAAAGAAACTCAAGCAGATTGACGGTAGGATGAATGTGATTGATGAGGGGCAGGATTTTTCGGTGATTATTGATTTCGCCCATACTCCAGATTCTTTTGAAAAACTATTGTCTAGCGTCAGGAAAAACACCAAAGGGAAGTTGGTGACGGTATTTGGCTCTGCTGGCAGGCGTGATGAGGCAAAACGGGCTACTCAGGGAGAGATCGCTGGCAGGTATGCCGATGAAGTGGTCCTGACCGAGGAAGATGATCGGGATATCGATGGTCATGAGATACTGGAGCAAATAGCCGAGGGGGCACGAAAGTCTGGCAAGCTAAGGAATAGTGACCTGTTTCTGATACTGGACCGAGTTGAGGCGATAAATTTTGCTGTTAAGCGTGCTAGCGGGGCGGATGATACAGTAATTTTTCTAGGCAAGGGTCATGAAAAAACCATTGAACGAGCGGATGGAGAGCATCCGTGGGATGAGGCTGACGAGGTGCGTCAAGCAATCGCTAATCTAGAGCGAGACTGATGCATCTGATGTAGCCACCGCCTTTGGCGAGCTCTTTTATCTCTGGTGTATGAACGGTCAATCCATGCTCTTCAAGGGTCTTTTTTAGTTTTGGGGCATGAGCGCTCATGACAACGTCCCTTCCGGTAGATACGAGATTACAAGCAAAACCTTCTTTTGCCTCAGTAATATCCACGATTATCTTATCGACCTTCGTTAGATTTGCTAGAATTTGTTGGCTTTTGGGGGTGAATGCATCTGGGCAATAGGCAATTAGGCCTTTTTGGCTATCAGTAGGCTGTTTGATTATGGACAAAGCGAGATCGATGTCATAAAAAAAGCTATCAGGCCAACCAGAAATGGAGTTGATAACTGGTTCACCAGAGTCATCAACTTGAGGGGCGGCTTGTAGCTGGATTCGTCGGAAGCCTAAAGTCTCAGCAACGAATTGCTGTGCTTCTGAGTCGCTACGGTATTTACTACCGCAAAATAGCAAATCTCCACAGGGTAGGGCATCGCCCTGACCACTGAATTTCAGGGCTTCTGGGATTTCAAACACTTGTTTACCGAGGTTTTCGAGGACTTTTTTGGCATGAGACTCTTCAGATTTACGGGCATTTGGGAGGCGGGAGAGTATGGCCTTACCTTCTTTTACAAGCGCCCAATTGGCAGTATATACACCGTCTTGGCTACCAGCCGGTGATGGCACCTGAGTAACTCGGCAACCGATAGTCTCAAAAATCCTCTTTATCACTAGGTGCTCTGCCGAGGCTTTTGTCTGGTTAATCGGCTCATCATAGTAGTAGGGGTTGATCTTGTCGTGATTGCCAAAATTTAAACAATCTGACATTAGCAGGGTTTTATTCATACTTGGCCTATTGTAGCATGACGGTCTGGTATGGTTTATACTGGACTTGTATGGGAAAAGGCAAGAGGTACATTTCAACCAAGATTGCACCAGCATTGAGGCGAGGGGTTCTTAGTAGTAGACGAGCACTAGCGCGAGCTAGGTATACTGATATAGCCAAAGACTTACGTGTAATTGTCGTTACGGGGTCTCCCGGCGCTACCACTGTTGCGCGCTTTAGCAAGGAGCTACTCGAAGAGGCACACTTTAAAACAGCTTTTTACGACCATTCGTCTGTCAAGGAATCTGATTCTGATCAAAGCTTAACTTCTTTTTTTAAAGAGGCCAAGGCGAAAAATGCTGATTACGTCATCGTTTCAGTCTCGGTGGAGGGGCTCGATGATCCAAAAATTGATGGGATTATGCCTGAGGTGGTTATCGTCGCCAATCAAGGCGTGGATTTAAAGAGCGCTGAAGCTTCAAGTCGAAGATTGGCTGAACTGAAGAGGCTGTTCAAAAAGAAGCCTCGCTATGTAGTCATAGGCAGGGATGATTTCCAGTTTTCCGACCTCTGGAGTTTGCCTGTTAGCGAGCAGAAAATGAGCTATGGCAAGCATGAGGATTCTGAGGCGAGAATTGATCTTGTTAAAAATTACCCCAAGGGTGCCGAGGTGGATGTCATCTTAGACCATAGGACCCATCTGGAATTAGCAACTTTTCTCTTGGGTGATGACAATGTTTATAATTTGACTGCTGCTACCGCTCTGGGGTATATGCTCGGTGTCAAACTTGAAGATATCCAAGAAGGTATAGCCAACATCGAATAAGGCTTGGTTATGGTGGCTAAACTATTTTTCTAAGTTGAGCACTAAAAGCCATGTTGTATAGAATAAGTGATACAATTGGACTAGTGATTGCGAGGATAAAAAGAAAATTATATCTATTTGTAGCGAGTTACTTTCGGTTTTTTGCTAATTTTAGCTTTAGGCGTTGGCGACCACGAGTTATAGCTGTGACTGGCTCTGTTGGCAAGACAACGATGTTAAATATCCTCGAAGTCCAATTGGGCAAGAGGGCGCATTATTCGCACAACGCCAACAGCGCCTACGGTGTTGCGTTTGATGTTCTGGGCATGGATGGGGTGCGCGGTTCGAAGTTTAAGTGGGTTTACTTGTTTTTGGCGGCACCTATCAGGAGCGTGTTTTTTAATCATCAACAAGAGTTTTATGTGGTAGAAATTGATGGCGAGAGGCCAAAGGAAACGGAGTTTTTAGCTGAGTGGCTGAAGCCTGAGGTAACGCTATGGGTGAGTGTTGGCAGGTCGCATGCGGTTTATTTTGACGAGCAGGTTCGCCAGGGGCTATTTGACTCCGTTGAGCAGGCGATTGTTCATGAGTTTTTGTATTTACCAAAAAACACTAGTAAGCTGGTTGCCTACAACCAAGATAATTTATTAATCAGTCGGGTTATGGCGGGAATAGAGGGTATTGAGAAGGTTGGTGTTTCAAGCCATGTCTTATCTGAGTATCATGTTTGGCCGGATAAGACCGAGCTGGTAATTGGTGGGGTGAAATATATTTTTGGCCAGCCTCAACCTCGAGAAATCGTGGTTCAACTAGGTTTACTTAAGGTCCTAGCCGACTATTTGGGTGAGGCGGCAGTGGAGGATTTATCAAGCTTTATTCAGCCACCGGGTAGGGGAAACTATTTTCCTGGTAAAAGAGGCACTAAGCTTATCGACAGCTCATTTAATGCTCATTTGATTAGTCTAAAGTCAACTGTTGAATTGTTTGAACAGATGGAAGCTTCGCCAAAATGGATAGTGGTTGGCGATATTATTGAACAGGGCGAAGGGGAGGCCGAAGAGCATCGACGATTAGCTAGGATTTTACGCAAAGCTAATTTTGATCGATATATTTTGGTCGGACGACGCACTCAGGAGCACACATACCCAGAGATGGACGCATCAAAAGCTGTGACGTTTTTAGGTCCTAAGGACGCGGCGATTTATCTGGAAGCTGAGCTACAAGGTGGCGAAACAGTGCTATTTAAGGGTAGTCAGTATCTGGAGGGAATAGTCGAGCGTTTATTGGAAAATCCTCATGATGTATCAAAATTACCACGACAAGAGCCGGCTGCTAAAAAACGCCGCACTAAATGGGGACTGGCATGAAGAAGGTTTTATATATCGTCCAT
>CAZAOX010000006.1:0-10058 GCA_964486985.1 uncultured Candidatus Saccharibacteria bacterium | reverse complement strand
TACTCAATCGCGCCCTGGACGTCAACTGTTTCGGTCCTTCGCTCCAAAGGTTATGATGTGGTACAGCTGAGGGTACCAGGGCTGACGAGTCAGAGTGATAAAGTATGGGATATCGACGGGTATGTTAGGTGGCTCAATCAAGAGCTAAAAGGAGTGGATAAGCCGATAGTTCTAGGGCACTCTAACGGTGGGCGAATAGCTTTAAATTATCTGGCAAAAAAGAAGGGTGATTTTGGGAAGCTGATATTACTTAACTCTGCCGGAGTTAATATCAGCAATCAAAAAATTTCCCTAAAGAGGCGAGTTTTCAAACTTCTCAGTAAGGTATTTGGTCTACTAAAGCACATTCCTTTAGCCAAGAAGATTGTTTATCGGCTCTTGAAGAGTGACTATGAGGTCGCACCAAAAAATATGAAAGCAACACTTCACAATATGCTAGAGAGTGACAAGACTCTCGATATATCGAATATCAATACTCCGACCAGCCTACTCTGGGGTGAGGCTGATAACACAACACCTCTGGTGATGGGGCAAAAAATCGCCAAACAGCTAAAAAACGCGCGTCTTAGACAGTTTGGTGATTGGGGTCACGCGCCGTACAGAACTTATCCATATCAATTGGCGCTGGCCATTATAGAGGAGTTAGAGGGGTGATTTTTCAGGGGCTAGGAGCTAGATACTCTTTTGCTGAGGCGCTTAGGCATTTGTTTTGTGTTGGCGTTAATAAAGACATTATGCATCTTCAGCAAATGCTCGGCGAGAAGTACGGTGGGCAGGTAGTACTGTATCGAAAGGGCAGAACTGCGTTAGCGGAAGCAATTCGGTTGGCGAGCGGTGGTGACGGCAAGGTGGCAATTAGCGCCCTGACTTGCTATAACGTTGTCCAGGCTGTCGAGGCGGCAGGTTGTCGGCCAGTGTTTGTTGATATTCGTCAGCAGGACTTGCATTTTGGCGTTGATGAACTGAAGCAACGCTTAAGGGAGCACCCAGACATAAAAGTTGTGGTTATCCAAAATATGCTCGGTTACCCAGTGGATATTGAAGGATTAGAAGAGCTGGCAAAAGCGCACAACTTATCAATAATTGAAGATTTGGCTCATTCGGCTGGGGCTCACTATCAGGATGGGCGAGAAGTCGGTACGGTGGGTGATTTGACGATGATGTCATTTGGTCGAGATAAGGTAATAGACGCTGGCGGTGGCGGGGCATTGATTGTCAGAAATTCAGGATTAGGCGAGGCAGCTACACCGTCGAAAAATCCACCGCTATTTGATCAGTTTAGGGACCGAATATACCCGATAACTGCTTGGGTAACGCGAAAATTATACAAAATTAAGATTGGGCGCTACATCATGTCGGCGAGTATTCGCTTGCGCCTAGTATCTCGCTCGGCAGATGGCGAACCAGATTCAAAGCAAAAACTACCAAACTGGCAGGCTAAACTGGCGAGTCGTGAGATAGCCAATCTCCAGCGGTCAGTAGCCCATCGATATGATACGGCTAAGCTATATCAAGAGAGATTGGCTGACATAGCTTTAATCAATAATCTTAGCAAAGGTGCTTCGCCCTTGAGAGTGCCGGTACTTGTAGAAGATCGAAAAGAGCTACTTAAGTGGTTATGGGGCCAAGGAGCTCAGATTTATGACACGTGGTATGACGCACCTGTCGCGCCAATTCGGTTTTATGAAAGAGCTAATTTTCCAGAAGCGGATAACCCAGTAGCGGTAGAGGTAGCGGCCAAAATAATAAACTTACCAGTTCACAGTCAAATAACTAAACAAGATGTTATAAAAATTACGAAGTTGCTCGCTGAAGGAGTTAAGGGTGGTTGAGGTCAGTGATCAGCAGTGGGCTGAATTTGTCGAGGGCCGTGAGGAGGCGAATTTTCTTCAGAGTGCAGAATGGTCTAAATTGCATAGTACTCAAGGAAGAGTGGTGGTACGACAGTTGATTGTTGGTGAAGATGGACGGGCGAGCGGGGGTTGGCAAGGAGTCGTCATGGATGCCCGACGGGGGCGCTATTTAGAAGTAGCTGGCGGTCCATTGATTGACTGGCACGACAACGATGTGGTCGGAGCTTTTCGAGCTCAGATGAAAATTGTTGCCCGGCAGTACAAATGTGTTTTTGTGCGGATTCGACCTCAATTGGTCGACTCCTCAGAAAGTCGTCAGATATTAGCTAATGCTGGTTTTCGGCGAGCCCCGTTTCATTTGTATGCTGAAAATACGAACATTCTAGATATGATTAGAGATGGCGATCAGTTATTAGCCAGCATGCGACGGCAAACTCGATACGGCATTCGGCAAGCCCAGAAGCAGTCTTTGGAGATAAGCTATGGCTCAAAAAAAGCAGATTTAGAACAATTTTATGAGTTGCAACAGCGAACTGCTCAGAGGCAAGGTTTTGTCACTCAGTCTAGATCTCTAATCACTGGGCTGGCAAAGGCTTTTGGGGATAAGGTGCGAATTTACAAGGTGTCAAAGGATGGTGAATTGCTCAATATGGCTGTAATCGTTTGGTTCGGTCAAGAGGCTGACTATTTCGAGGCAGCTTCAGCGCCGGAGGGCCGTCAGTTTGCTGGAGCTTATGGTTTGTTGTGGCGAGCGATTACTGATGCCCAAGAAGCGGGATTGAGACGTTTTAATTTCTGGGGGATTACTCCGGACGATAAAACAAATCACCGTTTTGCTGGAGTGACAACTTTTAAGCGAGGTTTTGGCGGCGAAGATGTAAATTATACGCCAGCACACGACTTAGTTATAAACCGCTTGGCATACCCTGGCGACTGGTTAGTTGAGACTATTAGACGAAAAAAGAGGAAATTATAAAGATGACGCTAGAAGTTCGAGATATAACCGATAAATCAACCTGGGATAACTTTGTGACTGCCCATATGCAAGCTAATTTTTTGCAGTCCTGGCAATGGGGTGAATTCCATCTGTCTAGAGGTAGGAAAATTGTTCGCCGAGGCGTCTATGACAGCGAAGCGTTAATGGGGGTTTATGAGGGAGTAGTCGAGACTGCTAGACGAGGCACCCATATGGCGATAGCTGGCGGGCCGATTGTTGATTGGCAAAATCACCAGGTGGTCGAGGCGCTGGCGCAAGATATGCGCCATCAGGCCAAAAAGTATAATTGTGTGTTTGTGCGGGTGCGGCCGCAACTCGAGAAGTCTGATGAGTCGCTAGGGCTGTTCAAGAAACTTGGTTTTCGCAGGGCGCCGTACTATCTGAGTGTTGAGCATGCAGGGGTGCTTGATCTAGAGAAGTCAGAGGAGGAGCTGCTAAAGGGTATGCGCCAGCGTCTGCGTCGAGCGCTTCGTAAAGCTGAAAAAAATGGCATCACGGTCGAAACTAGCACCGATCCAGCTAGAGTCGCTGAATTTTATCAGATACAGCTTCAAACTGCTAAGCGACATGATTTCACGCATTTTGGTGAAGAGTTCCTGAGAAAGCAATTCGAAGCTTTTTCGGCTGATAATTCGGCGGTTCTTTATACCGCTCGCTATAAAGGGGAGGTTTTGGCGCAAAATTTCATGATATTTTATGGCAGTGAAGCGTCCTATCACTATGGGGTTAGCACTGAGCTTGGCACCAAGCTGTCTGGCGCACCCCTGCTTCATATGCAAGCCATGCGTGATGCTCGCGACAGGGGTATCAAACGCTACAACCTCTGGGGGATAGTTGATGAAAACGACACTAAACATCGTTTTTATGGGGTTAGTGTGTTTAAGCGTGGCTTTGGAGTGGATGAGCTTCGTCACGTTCCAGCACAGGACTTGGTCATAAACAGAGCTGTTTATTTGATAAATTGGCTAGTTGAGACAGCGAGGCGGAGTAGGAGAAAAATTTGACGAATGGAAATAAATTTGCTATAATATACACATGAAGACTAACGAGAGACTATCTACAGGCTCAGAGGCAGAGGTAATAGACCATACTAGAAAAGCCATTGAGGCACTCGGAGGTGAATATAGCTCTGAGGCACAGGGTTTTTTTGATAGCCAAGTAGGAAATCTTTACGAACTCCTCCAGGGCGAAGGAGTCGATGAAAAGCAGGCAGATTTTTTACTAGAAGAAACAGCAAACAGTATATTAGACAGGTTTTCATCTGAATACCATAGAAATATTGAAATAGTAAGGGATAGGAGAGTTGGAAGAGAAGATAGGCTGACAGCTAGTCGCAGGCAGGAGGATTTGTTTGCGCTAGCAAGACAGGATATCCTAGCAGCAATTGGCATGCAGGGAGACTCTTATAACCGGGACTATCTTCAAAAAGAAAACATCAGAAAAATACTAAGCGAAGCATCAGAGAGAGATGGTAGTAGCTTTAACCCACTGCGCGCTTTAGGTTTTATAGTTGAGAATGAGGACGGGCAGGATGTATTTAGGTTTCCTGAAGAAATTATGACTTCAGAGATAGATGCAATGTGGAAAAAATATATAAGCTCTGTGCAGGAGCATCTGAGGGCAAGCAGTGGATTAAGCTCTGGGCACTCTACGCCAGAGAAGTTAATTGAAACAGATAATAAGAGAAGGGTTGCTCATGATTCTTTAGCAGTTGCACTTCAAGCCCTTTTAGGGATGGACGATTTTGACGAACTCAGGAGTATGGTTACTAAAATGCGAGAAGGAGCTTTTCCTGGCGTTAAAACTGGTGAAGAGGCGCGACTGGCAAGAAAACTAACAGAGGGTTTGACTGTTACGGATGCGTTACGCGAGAGCCTTCTCTCTAGGGCTGATTTAAGTTAGGCTATTTTTAGCACTCTGCCTTGACGAGTGCTAATTTGTTTTGTATACTCGGGGCAGTAGATAATTTATGGAGGAGAATGAAGGTATGAGTACACCTATCAAACCTCTGGCGGACCGCGTTGTAGCGGTGCGCGAGGAGGCAAAAACCCAGACGGCTAGCGGCATTTATTTACCCGATAACGCCAAGGAAAAACCGGTTGTAGCCGAGGTGAAAGCTGTTGGCAAGGACGTCAAAGATGTTAAGGTTGGCGACAAGATCATTTATAAAGAGTATTCAACAACAGAGCTAAAAATTGACGGTGTTGAGTATTTGATAGTTAAAGAAGAAGATATTTTGGCGACTATCGCCTAGGAGGGAGCAATAAGATATGGCAAAGCAGGTTTTTTATGATGATGATGCTCGAGCTCGAGTTCTCGGGGGCGCAAAGGCACTGTATGACGCTGTCAAAGTGACTTACGGGCCAAAGGGTCGAAATGTGGTTATCGCCAAGAGCTACGGCGGGCCAACAGTGACTCACGACGGTGTAACGGTGGCAGAAGGCATTGAGCTCCCAGAAGAGGCAGGCGAAACTTTGGGCTACAAGGTTGGTGCTGATCTCATCAAGCAGGCAGCTAAAAACCTTAACAAAAAAGCTGGTGATGGTACAACGACAGTTACAGTTTTGGCCTATTCGATTCTCAAAGAGGCTAATCGCTTGATCGCCGCGGGCCACAATCCGATGGAGCTACGTAAAGGTATCGAGCAGGCTGGGGCAGAGATCGTTAAAGCTCTAGATAAGCTTTCAGAGGGTATCGAGGGCAAGACTGAGCGAGTAGCGGAAGTAGCGACTATCTCAGCTGGCGATAGTGTAATCGGCAAGACTATTGCTGATACTATCGCAAAAGTTGGTAAGGAAGGTGTGGTTACAGTTGAGGCTGGCCAGGGCCTAGAGCTTGAGGCGGAGGTTGTCGAAGGCTTCAGTATGGATAAGGGTTGGGTCAGTCCGTTCTTTGTAACCGATGCAGGCCGTCAAGAGGCAGTTTATGAGAAGCCAGCTATTTTGATCACTGACAAAAAGATCTCAAGTGTCCAAGAGTTCCTACCAATGCTCGAGAAGTTGGCTCAGGCTGGCAAGAAGGACGTCGTCCTCATCGCTGACGAAGTGGAGGGTGAAGCGTTGAGCATCCTAGTCCTCAATAAGCTAAAGGGAGTGTTTAACACCGTAGCTGTCAAGGCACCAAGCTTTGGCGATCGACGTAAAGATATCTTGCGAGATATCGCAGTGCTAACAGGCGCAACTGTTATATCTGAGGATCAGGGTTTGACATTTGAAAACGCTACTTTAGAGGTGCTAGGTTCAGCCCGCAAGGTGATTGTTGGCAAGGATGAAACAACTATCATCGAAGGTGCTGGTAAGCCAAGTGCTGTCAAGGAGCGAATCGCCGAGATCGACTCTCTATCCGACAATGCTTCAAGTGAGTACGACAAAGAACAATACGACAAGCGATCGGCTGCTCTAAGCGGTAAGGTGGCGGTTATCAAGGTTGGTGGGGCGACTGAGACTGAAATTGATGAAAAGAAATTCCGTGTTGATGATGCAGTGGCGGCTACCAAAGCGGCTCTAGCCGATGGTATCGTCGCTGGTGGTGGGGTGACATTGGTCAACTTGGCCGCTGATCTCAAGGTTAATGGAGCTGATAGCATCTCCGCTGGTCGACAGATACTAAAGAGCGCTTTAGTTGAGCCGTTCTTACAAATCGTTAAAAATGCAGGTCTAAATGCCGATGCTTTATTGGCTCAGGTCGAGTCAGGCAAGGCTGGCATGGGTGTCAATGTTATGAAGCCAGAAAAAGGCCTTGTTGATGTCAAGAAAGATGGTGTTATCGACCCAACTCGTGTTACAAAGGAAGCTGTTCAAAATGCGGTGTCTATCGCCTCGACAGCTGCAACTATGGGCGCACTAATTGTCGATATTCCTGAGAAAGAAGAGCCAATGCCAGCAGGAGGTGGGATGCCTGGTGGTATGGGGATGATGTAGTAGTAGAATCTGACGATTGGATAGGCGGCGTTTCTAATGTTGGGCGCCGCTTGTTCGTGTATTATGCAATAAAAAGACAGACGGAGAGCGCTTGTGTTAGTATAGGGGCAGGACTGCGAATTTAGGCAAATATGAAATTATTAAAAAACAATTTTAGTGCATACACTTTGGCCTTTGTAGGAGTGGCCATATTGATAACCGTTTTTGTGCCATCCGTGGTAGTGGCTGAGTCTTGTGGCGGTATAGAGACTGCCGTGCTTGGATGTAATGCGGCGAATTCTGAGGATGCGATAATTGCACTGATTCGCGATGCCATAAAGATCCTTACTGCCGGTATTGGCGTTCTTGCTGTTGGGGCAGTGATATATGGGGCAATCCTATATAGTAGCGCAGGTGGAAGTCCTGATAACATCAAAAAAGCAAAAACTATATGGACTAACGTAGTAATCGGCCTAGCGCTGTTCGCATTTACCGTCCCTGTAGTTAATTTTTTCATACCTGGAGGAGTGTTTGGAGATCAAAGTACGACAGTGTCTAAAGGGGCTAATTCTCAAAAAAATGATAAAGACGGAACTGCTTCGAGCAAAGACCAGAACAAAACTAGCTCGACCAGTAAAAAGGGCTCCAGTAGCTCTACTGCAAAGAAGGCCGATGACTCTTCAAAGACTCCAGAAAAAAAGACAAACACCGTCAACGTTCCTGTCACTATTGCTAGCTGGAATACATATTACGTAAATAGTCCTGGAAGCGTAGCAAATGGGGTGAAGGCAATCGCTGACAATGGAGCTAGCTTGATCGGGCTACAGGAGCTTAATTTTGCCAATCGTCGCAATGCCGTTAAATCAAAACTGGTGGATTGCTCTGGGTGTAAGTACAGCATGTTCATGCCTTCAACCAACAAGCCCGATGGCTGGAACACGCCGAAGACAGTATCACTTCTTTGGGATAAGACGATGTTTGACAAACAAGATGCTGGATCTTCTCATGTGTCCGGCCCGAGTAGTGCTGCTAATACGGGAGACAAGTGGATAAACTGGGTAAAATTAAAGGAAAAAAAGACTGGCACTATTTTCTATTTAGTGAACACTCATCTAGTAGCCCATGTTAGAAAAGCGCAAGAAGGTAGCTACAATAGGGCGGTAATACCAAACTATACCAATCATATCAACAAACTAAAATCGTTTGTAAAAAGTATCAACAATAGTAATACGGTAGTTATCATAACGGGTGACTTTAATATTAATTACAACTGGGATAAGTCAAAAAATCTAAGCTACTCTCCTAGAAAAGCTTTGGGATCTCTCGGCATCCAAAGCAACTGGGAGCTAAATGGCGTGAAGACGGGAGCAATTGACTATATTTGGGCACCGAAGAGGAGTGATATAAAGGTTAATTCAACTAGCCTCTGGAGCAATAAATACGGGTCAGACCATAAGCCGGTTACGTTGAAGCTGACACTAGAAAAGAAAAAATAAACTCAGTAACCTGCGGACCATTTCGCATCACAGGGGAGTGATGCGAAACTAAGACCCTTTTAACCACAGGAAAATAGCACTTGTTGGATAAAACGGGGGCATTTTTATTTGTTATACTGGAGGCATGAGTGTTGAGTTGGCCAAAGACCCAGCAATTGTTCTGGATACAGATATCGGCTACGATCCCGATGATCTAATAGCGCTAGCTATGCTATATAAGCTAGCACCTGATCGAGTAGCACTAATCACCACCTCAAATGAAACTCAACCGATCCCAGAAAGAGCAATCTTTACTCGAGAGGCTTTAAGACACTTAGGATCCAACACCTTGGTGGTAGCTGGGAGGCGCGGAGTTCGGGGTAATGAAAAATTTACCGCAAGAGAGATTCCTAGTGGCAACCCCTGGGACTCAAACGATTCAGCAGTTGAGTCCTTGAAGAAGGTGGTTGAGCGTAACGATAGAGTTACTTATATAGGGATTGGTGGTTTTAGCAACTTAGCTGATTATATAAAGACATATCCAGGAGACGCAAATAAAATAGACACTTTTATGATGGGCGGGGCACTAGACTATGAGAGGTATTCGGGTTGGATTGAGTATAATATCAAAATCGATCCAGCTTCAGCAAGGCTAGTTTTGGGAAATCGTGCCCTTAAGCTAACGCTTATCATGGCTCAAACTACGCACAGTCCTGGTCTAGAAGTTACAGTCTCCTCTGAGCTATATAAAGCTCTTTCTAGGACATCCGATCCTATCCACGAAGCGATTATCGACCACTGCAACTTATGGTTTCAAGACCGACATTTTGAGCATGGTACTCTGATGCACGACCCCCTTACCGTTGCAACGGCGCTAGGATATGATTTTGCTAGTTTTGGCACCGCTAAGGTGTCTTTATCAAAGAGCAATAAAATAATACATGATCCGAATGGAACAGAGATAAAATACTCTTTGCCGAATCCAAGAGGACGAGAGTTTATGGGGTTTTTAAAAGAAGCCCTCTTGCGGTAAGATATACTTGGATACTTTACCCTGCTACAATAGGGCTATGCTAATAGTTGAAACTGACAATTTCACCCTAGAATCGCACGAAAAGGCTGAGGTTAGCCGGACAGATGGCGGGCATCTTGTTATAAACCCTAAAGTATCGATTCAGGATCGTACTAAGCTCTCTAAAGATTTGGTCATTGAACTGGCTTTGCTGACAAACCTTGCTGGCAAGTCAATGGTAGATGGCATGGCGGAGCGTGGGATTAAAATCGGCCGTGTTAATTATCAGGACAATGGCAACTGGAGGTCGGAACTTCATGTGCATTTATATGGTCGTGCCCTGGACGCTACGTATCAAGTATATGGTGAGCCTATCAAGGTGGCCAGGCGTCCGGAATATAAGGTAGTACAGGAGCCACTTGATGAAGGTGATGTTGAGGCTGTTCGTAATTTTGTTTTTAGGTATAACGATGAGTTTGGCTATCGACTACCCCTTCGTACATAATAGGTATAAGCCAGGCTAGTTATATCTAGTTCTATTCACCATGATATTATTGAAGTAGGGTTTTTGCACATAAGGAGGTGAAAATGGGTGAGCTAGGTGATTTTATGGGGATAGTGACTCTATTTGTCGCGCTATCTCTATTTTTAAATACTACATTATTTATTAAGATTTGGGCTATGACTAATCACGTTGCTGAAATCAAGAAGCTGCTCAAGGAGTGGCTGGGCATCGAACATCCTTTAGTTGAAGAGGGTAAAGATAGCTAAACTTGTTGCTCTACGCCAGAGGCGGTTACACGGCCGCCTTGGTTTTGACCG
>CAZAOX010000005.1:0-17310 GCA_964486985.1 uncultured Candidatus Saccharibacteria bacterium | reverse complement strand
AAAAGCATAAGGAATACAGAAAAACACCCCCTTAACTAGTTGACTGAACAGCTGGGGGTGCTTAATCAGCTTTCGCCTGGCAGGACTCGAGGAGGCGTTTGATGGTTTGCTTTTCGGCGGTGGTCATCCAAAGGGTGTATTTGGCCTTGACGGCAGTTTGGCGAGCGACGTATTGACAGCGGAAAGATTTGTTTACAGGAAGCCAGGTGGCAGCGTCGGCGTCGCCTTTTTGTTGATTGGCCGGGCCGTCAACCGCCAGGAGGTTGATTGGGTCATTGGCAAACTCAACTCGTTTTTCGGGTGTTAGCTGTTGAGCGCCTTTCTGCCAAGCATCAGACAAGGCGACAACATGATCGATCTGCACCGCAGCGCTAGTCGAAGGGCCGCGTTTGAAATTTATTTTCTGACCAGTGTAGGGGTCATCTAGCATACCGCTAGTAACTTGGCATTTTTCGTTCATCTTTGCCCCATCGAGATCTCGAGCTAAAACAACTTCCCGGACAGAGCAACCGTCGATTTTACTCCAGCCACTGCCGAACTGAGTCCTCTGATAGCCGGTTTTTGGAGCCCGACCTTTGACGGCGATAGTTTCTAGAGTTTCTAGAGCGGTTTTTTCACCGAAATATTGCTTGGTTAGCTCTGGCGTGAGTGGCGCTGGAGTTTGATTTGCAGTAGGGTCCTCAAACAAAAAGCTGATAGCGAAAAGCACCAGCAAAGCCAGCAGACCAAGCAGTTGACGACGGATCAAGTTACTCTTCATGAATTTCAGTATAGCCGAAATCTCCGCTATACTGGAATGTATGACTAAATTTGAAAGACTTACTAACAACTTTTTACCAAAACATTACGATTTGACTATCGACATAGCAAAAGCCGACGAACGAGTTTTTTCTGGAACAGTAGCGATAAAAGGCGAACTCCTGGATGGACAGACGGTTCTGAAACTTCACGCCAAAGGCCTAGAAATTAGCAGTGCCAATATCAACGGCCAACCTGCCACCTGGACACACGAAGAGCATGACGTGTTGGCACTCAGTCAAGAAGACTTGTCGACAGGCGAACATGATGTGGAGATTGGCTTTTCTGGCAAAATAACCGATCCGATGCACGGTCTTTACCCATGCTATTTCAAGCATGGCGGTCAACAAAAAGAATTGCTGGCTACCCAGTTTGAGTCACACCACGCTCGTGAAGTCTTCCCCTGTGTCGATGAGCCAGCCGCAAAAGCGACTTTTGACCTGACTCTCGTGACGGTACCTGGCATCACAACGCTTGGAAACATGCCGATCATCAGCCAGACGACTGAAAATGGTAAGATGACTACAGTTTTTGACACTACACCGATCATGAGTAGTTACCTGCTGGCTTTTGTGGCTGGTGAGATGCAGAAAAAGACCGTCAAGACCAAGCGAGGCATCGAAGTCAATGCCTGGTCAACGCCAGCTCAGCCGATAGACAGTCTGGATTTTGCGCTAGAGACTTCAGCGAAGGTTATTGATTTTTATGAAGAATATTTTGGGATAGAGTACCCCTTGCCAAAATGCGATAGCGTAGCACTACCTGACTTTTCATTTGGAGCGATGGAAAACTGGGGCCTAGTCACTTACCGCGAAACTGCCATGCTGGCCGACCCAGAAACTACAGGAATTGCCGGCAGGCATATGATCGCTACAGTGATCGCTCATGAGCTAGCGCATCAATGGTTTGGCAACCTAGTGACGATGGAGTGGTGGGACTATCTATGGCTAAACGAAAGCTTTGCCGACTTTGTTGAGCATATCGCTGTTGACGCGTTATATCCAGAGTGGGAAACTTGGCTAGAAATGACAACATCGCGCGGCATCGGTTCGCTAAGGCGAGATGCTATCGACGGCGTCCAGTCGGTTCAAGTGCATGTTGAACATCCAGACGAGATATCGACAATTTTTGACGGAGCGATCGTCTATGGTAAAGGTGCGAGATTGATGAAAATGCTCCGCGCCTATATAGGTAACGAGGCTTTCCGAAAGGGCTTGAAGAACTATTTCACAAAATTTGCCTACAAAAACACCGTGGGCGATGACCTGTGGGCGTGCCTATCCGAAACAAGCGACAAGGACGTGGCGAAATTTATGAATACTTGGATCACCCAACCAGGATATCCAGTGCTAGAGGTCGAGAAGGATAAACTACGTCAAACTCAATTTTTCATCGGCGAGCATGAGCCGAGCGACCAAGTTTGGCCGATTTTACTAAGCGCAAACCCCAAGGGTGATGAACCAGAGATCGTCAGCGAGGCTGAAGCACCCGTTGCCATAAAGGCGAATCAGCGACTAAATAGCGGTGATAGCGGGCACTTTGTAGTTAAATACCGTCAAGAGCATCTACAGAGGCTGTTGGAAAATATCGCTGAAGCACCAGCAATTGACAGGCTGACGCTACTCCACGACCAAACACTGTTAGTTCGTGGTGGATACGAATCGTCAGCAAAACTGATCGACCTACTGAGCTATTATGAGGGCGAAACAAATGATGCCGTCTGGGATATCATGGCGCTGGCTTTAGGTGAACTGAAAAAATTCGTCGAAACTGATGAAGAAGCTGAAAAGGCACTCAGGAAACTATCGGCTGATGTATCGCGAAAAACATATGAGAGGCTTGGGCTAATACCAAAAACCAACGAATCACTAGAGGACACCAAGCTACGCGGTACAGCGCTAGCAATGATGCTTTATGGCGAAGATGAAGCGGTGATTAGCGATACCTTGGAGCTATATGATGTAGAAAACATTGACAAACTTCCAGCTGAGATCAGATCGCTAGTTATCAGCAACAAAGTTCGTCACGAAGGAAATGAAACGGTTATCCAGGAACTGATGGACCTACACGAACAGACTCACTCTGCAGAACTCCAGGAAGATATCATGGCTGGAGTTACATCTACCAGAAGTGTCGATATGGCCAAAAGATTACTCAAAGACGTCAAAAATCCAAAGATCATCCGGCCACAGGACGCTGCAGTCTGGTTTATCTACCTAATCCGCAATCGATATACCCGAGAGACGGCTTGGCAATGGCTTCTAGATAGCTGGGACTGGGTGATAGAGACCTTTAGTAGCGGTAAAAGCTATGATCAGTTCCCAAGATATGCCGCCATGGGCCTGATGAGCGAGAAACAGCTACGAGAATATGAAAAATTCTTCGGCCCGAAAGCTGATGAGCCTGCCCTGAAGCGAACCATCGTGCTAGGAATTTCCGATATCAAAGCGCGAATTGAATTAGTCAAAAAAGACTACCCTGAAGTACGAGAAAAACTGTTATCGCTGTGAAAAAATCACTAGAAAACGTACGTCCGCTCAACAGGGCACACAGGCTTGCCGATATAGCGATGCGTCCGTTGATGATCGTTCTGGGAGGATTTAAGACAGATTCTGTGCAAGAAACTCATCCCTGGCATATACAAAATGTCGATCATGAGCTAATCGACTCTGCATTAGGAATGGAGGCTAGCGGACAAAAAGAAACTATATCTGGACGACTTGGTCCGATCTTTCATATGTTTGGCGGATGGAAAAACTATGTATTGCTAGAGGCAGAACCTCCATTTCATATCGGCTGGATATATCGTCAAAGCAACAAAAAGGAAGTGGCTCAATCTGCCATCAATCGCCTGCTCCTCACCGAGCCACAAGTGCGGATGCTCGCTGGGCCTAAAGGCAGCAAGACGCTATTTTTCGCAACCAAACCAGACGGACAGCAGATCCAACTCCAGAAAACTGGGCAAGGGGTGTTGGGGGATAAACAGTTTCCGGGGACTAGGCTACTCTAACCCGTTAGCCCCGTGATATTAATCTTAATAATCCTCTTCTATTTGACAAGCAGTAAGTTTTATTAAATTAAGTATTGACATTTTATATTTTATTTGCTATACTATAGAAAGTCTGAGGGTGTATACCGCCGGGAAGACTGAAACTTGACAAGCAGACCCAATCGTAGCATGGATGAGTGTTTTTGATAGAAGCCACTCACCCATGCTACGAGAGTGTGGGGAAACGAATAGCCAACGAAAGGATCTGACCATGTGTTTCGGTGACTACATGGACGAAGGACAGGGCATGGGCATCCAGGCGTCAGCCGAATTCGGCGAGGTCAAGCTCACAATCGATGAGGGCTCGCAAGGCGCCATCGCAGGCATCCTGATCGCGTACAGCAACGCCGTCAACTCCCTGGCGACCCTCCAGAAGGAACTGAACTTCGGCCAGGACAGGAAGCTCGGGCTCGCCAAGACCAGCGCCGATTCGCTGAAGAACACCCAGAAGCACGAAGAGCGAATGACCGCTCAGCGTGCCAAGAGGGCCGAGGAGCAGAGCAGCGCAAGGGACTTCCTGGATGCGCTCTTCGGGGCAGGCAGTCCGTTCTGACGGTCGCCTGACTCCTTCGCTTACGACAAGCAGACCCCACACTACACAAAATGCATAACACATGCGTTTCAGTTCTTTGGGGTCTGCTTGTCGTAACGACTAAACTGAAACTTTGTCAATCACCCGCCAGGGTGGTTTTTTAATCTTAACCCTACTGAGCTCAACACCAGGGTAGCTGGTATGCCCTGAAGCTGATAAAACACAAAGACTTGCGAATGTACGTGTTTTTACTAACTAAATTTGACAAATCACTAATATTTTGCTACAATAAAACTAGTCTAGCCCTAGACGATGGTTTAGGGATGAGACGTTTTTTAAAAAGCAGACCGAACGAAGCGAGCTTTTAGTGTTTAGGGTATCAACCCTGAAAGCTCGCTTTGTGCTTGATCGACTCTAATCGCGCACTAAATCTCTTATACTTCCGCGAGCAGGAAAGGCCCAAATGAATATAGTAATAAGCGTCTCTACATCCAGCTCCGATCACGCCAGGAACATCCTGCATGCCGCCCTAGAAGGGGTGCGCGGAGATAGCATCGAGGCAGTATTGAAGGAGCTCGAATATGCAGACTGGGCGAGGATAAAAGTCCTTCACAATGGCAAATATATCGGAGAGGCGAACATAAACAATCTCGCCTAACAAAGGGGTCAAGCGCATCGACGCTCTTCGTGAGCGCTCGGTCTGCTTGATCCTTGTTTTTCGCTAGACTGAAATACCAAACAGATAGCCGATGCCATAGGTTATGGTCATGGCGATAATACCACCGACGATGACTCGTATGGTGGCTTTTTTGGCATTTGCCTCGCTGAGTTTAGCGCTAAAATATCCTGTCAAAGCCAGGGCCGGTAAAACTGCGATGAACGCAAATGATATCCGTAGTTCTGGGGGCGGTAAGAGCACCGCAAGAACTGGTATCAATCCACCGAAGACGAAAGACACGGCCGAGGCGATGCCGGCGTGCCAAGGATTGGTTAAGTCATCCCTATCGATACCAAACTCAACCTCCAGATGAGCAGCTAGGGCGTCTCTGTTAGAAAGTTCTGTCGCTACGAGTTTAGCAGTCTTTTTACTCAAACCTCGTCGCTCATAAGCCACGGCTAATTCTTCGAGAGCACCTTCGGGATCGTCCATCAGCTCTTGCTCTTCCTGTTCGATATAACTCCTCTCAGCATCACGCTGAGTACTAACAGAAACGTATTCACCGACCGCCATAGACAAAGCTCCAGCAACTAGCCCTGCGATGCCAGCCGTAGCGATAGCGATGATGTCTTGAGTAGCACCGGCCACACCGACAACCAGCCCAGCGATAGAAACGATACCGTCATTGGCACCTAAAACACCAGCGCGAAGCCAGTTGAGCCTGGCTTTTTTTGATTGATCACTTAAAAACTCATGCATTTTTCCAAAGTCCTAGACTAGCTTAGCTGATTTCGACTGATTGTTCAAACTCTGGCACTTCGCCCAATGTCGATATGGCCAGTAGCCTCATATGTGGCTCTCTCAGCTTCATCATCTCGGCATAAAGTCTTGCTGCAAAAGACATTTGACGGAGCTTTTTCGGAGTGATAGCGTCAAGCCCCCCGCCCTGACGACTAGCCTTGCGATGTTTCACTTCAACGAAGTAGTAAACTTCGTCTTTTTTAGCGACTATATCTATCTCGCAATACTTGGTTTTCCAGTTCCGTGAGATAATTTCAAAACCCCGCTCCTCTAGATAGTTCGCCGCAACACCTTCGCTAGTATCGCCGATCTGTCGTGTTGTCATATCGGTTGTACTCTGTAACTCCGTAAGCTCTTGTAGTGATTTAGATAAGTCAGCTATCGGCTTAAAGCTTTGACGATGTAAGGGTGTAGGCCCAAATTTGACTAGAGCCTGTCGATGCTTGGCCGTCCCGTAGCCAACATGATCAGCAAAGCCATAGCCTGGATAGGCTAGATCTTGTTCGATCATATATTGGTCTCGGGCAACTTTAGCAATAATCGAAGCAGCTGAAACACTGGGTATCAGCAAGTCTGCTTTTTTGATAAGCGTGACATACTCACCTTTGCTAGTATCTTTTAGAAAATTAACTGTCCCGTCGATGATAATTTCATGATACGAAGTGTCAATTTCCTGAACTGCTCGCTTCGTAGCCTCAACTAGAGACTGACTAAGGCCTATAGCGTCCAGCTCATCAGGATAAACCCAGCCAAGGCCGATACCTGGAGCCTCTCGGCGGATATCTTCAGCTAAAGTTTCGCGCTTTTTAGCTGTCAATTTTTTACTATCAGTCAGACCAGGTATCTTTGTATCACCCAGAACCACTGCACCAACCACCAGCGGCCCCGCCCAACAACCCCGCCCAACCTCATCAATACCGAGTATCATAGTGTGATTATACACTTTTTTATTTTTGCAGAGGGTCTCCAGACAAAAGCAATCCACAATAATAACTTTAATTTTGACTAAATCTTAGAAATAGTGTATTATATAAACAGCTTAATTGCACAGCTAATCTAATTATATCAATAATATAGGAGTTTTTTATAGTGAACGACGGCGAAAGATCACCAAGTCCTAAAGAAATAGATATGCTCGAACTTGTTATCTCGGCTAGATCTCTTAGGCTATTTGGAGACCCCCAAAATAGGGCTATTCTTGATCATGTTATGGCAACAGTAGTCACCAAAGAGGGTGTTCCGCATGCGCGTATAGTAGATCACAATACTGGAAAGCGACTAGCCACAGCGGCCGTAGAATATGGCATGGAGGGCTCATTATTTGATGATAAAAACCCGGGCATCCGTGAGTTCAAACGCCCTACGCCTGGTGTCTCTAACCCAGGCCCCTATCGCAGATAGTGAAAAATGTATCGCAAAGGCAGCTGTTTTCATCCAAGCAAACTTGAGGTCTACCGTATCACCTCGACATACTACGGTATATACTAGTCGCCACAAAGCCAAGTGCGAGTCGTCTTGGGTAGGTTTTATGCCTCAGGCCCTCTAAGCTTCTTCTTTATGACGAGCTTCGACTTCAGCCTGCTTGGCTTCAAGTTCAGCTTCTGCGGCCTCTTTCTCAGCTTGCTTTTCGGCAGCGGCTTTAGCGGCCTCTTCCTTCAGCCTCTCAGCTTCTGCCTCAGCTTTCTCATCACGAACGGCGTTAACCGCTTCACGATCGAACTGCTTTTGAGCGAGGCGAGCAGACTTACCTGAACGCTGACGCAAGTAGCTCAAGAAATTTCGACGAACCTTGGAGCGACGAACGACTTCAACTTTTTCGACTAATGGGCTGTGGAGCAAAAAACTCTTTTCAACGCCGACGCCAGAAGCAACCTTGCGAACGGTAATGCGTGAAGTGTGCGACTGCTTGTCGTTAGTGCGGATAACAACACCTTCAAAGACCTGGATACGCTCTTTGTTGCCTTCCTTGATCTTCTGATGAACACGCACGGTGTCGCCACTCTGGACGTTGACTACTTCTACTTTTTTCTGTGCTTGATTTACCTTGTCTATCAATGCAAAACTCATGATATTTACCTCAAAATTAATGTCGCACCTGTCCTGGCTGGCCACGCAGTTGTACTCTGCGGCTCCACACCACTAGGCTAAAGACGTTTCTACTCTGTACAATCAGCTATTGACTATAGCACAAGCGCCCCTATAAGACAAGGGCGACAAGCGAGCTTTTGCCTAGTATAATAGACCTATGAATTATGATGAACTAGCACTCGAACTCCACGAGCGATACAAAGGAAAAATCACCACCAAACTTCGAGATAGCTCGGATTTAGATAGAGAAAAATTAAGCGCCTACTACAGCCCGGGCGTTGGGGCAGTTTCAAAAGCTATCGCTGAAAATCCAGCAGATCTACCAAAATACACCTGGACAAACAACTTGGTGGCCGTCATATCAGATGGATCAGCCATCTTGGGCCTAGGCGACCTCGGGCCGAAAGCCTCCATGCCCGTCATGGAGGGAAAAAGTCTACTCTTTAAACACTTTGCTGATATCGATAGTATCCCGATAATTTTGGATGTTCATACGGCCGATGAGATAGTTGCAGTCGTTAAAGCCATAGCGCCAAGTTTCGGGGCTATCAACCTCGAAGATATCTCAGCGCCCAAGTGTTTTGAAGTCGAAGAAAGGCTGAAGGCTGAACTTGATATACCAGTTTTTCATGATGACCAGCATGGCACAGCAGTGGTGACGCTAGCAGGACTGATCAATGCCATGAAGGTAGTCCAAAAAGACCTAAAGAACACCAAGATAGTCACTGTCGGGGCTGGCGCAGCCGGAACGGCCATCATCAAACTACTTCACCTTTATGGAGCAGGTTCGATTATAGCCGTTGACTCTAGGGGTATCATAGGCGATGCTCGCGGTGATTTAAACGCTGAAAAGCAAGCTCTCTTACCTTATCTTGACAGATCGCATTCAGGATCGCTAGATGACGCTATCACTGATGCGGATATATTTATCGGCGTATCACAGCCTGGCTTGCTCACCCCAGAGATGATTGCCAAAATGGCAGACAAACCAGTCGTCTTTGCTCTAGCAAATCCCATACCAGAGATCATGCCAGACCTCGCCAAAGATGCTGGCGTAGCAGTTATCGCCACTGGTCGCAGTGATTTTCCGAACCAGGTCAATAACGCCATAGCCTTTCCAGGTATCTTCCGTGGAGCTTTAGACAATAAAGTGACAAAAATCACAGATCAGCATAAAATTGCTGCCGCCGAAGCTATCGCTGGGCTGGTAGAAAATCCATCAGCCGAAGAAGTCATCCCGAGCGTATTTACAGATCAGCTGATCGAGACTATCGCACAGGTAATAGGCTAACCCATTAGCTTCGCTGACTCTATTATAACATAAATGACATCATGTTGTCAAATTACACGATTAACTTCTTCGAGTGTCGTTTCGCCACGCAGAGCGGCTAGGACCCCTGCCTGCAAGAGAGTGATCATCCCCTGTTTTTGAGCTGTTTCTTCGATAGCCTCAGCATGAACGTCTGTAACATCCCCACGAAGATATTTTTGAATCTCTTCAGTAACAACTAGTTGCTCCATGACAGGTATACGCCCCTTGTAGCCAAAAGGAGCCTCTTCGGTAGACACTGGGCGGTAAAGCACAAAATTATCTAAATCTGGCTTATCAACACCCTCCGGCAAATCTTTTAGTATATCTTTAACCCAGCGCTTAGTCGCCTCATCTGGGGTATACTCTTCTTTACTGGCGTCCCAGAGTTTTCTGACAAGCCTCTGAGCTATCAAGAGGCGAATAGCTGAGCTAAATATAGGGTTTTGACCAATCATGTCAATGATACGGCTAAATGCCGTCGAGGTCGTGTTGGCGTGAAAGCTTGAAAGCACTAAATGCCCCGTGATGGAGGCCTGGATAGCCGTTCTGGCGGTTTCTTCATCTCGAATCTCACCCACCATTACTACATCTGGATCAAGGCGCAAAACACTGCGGAGATGATCAGCAAAACGCTGACCACTAGTCGTATCGACAGGTACTTGAGTTATGCCAGGTAAAGTGTTTTCTACGGGGTCTTCAAGGGTGATAATTTTTCTGTCTGTCGTGTTTAGGGCATTGATGATGCTATAAAGAGTAGTTGATTTACCAGATCCAGTAGGACCAACCATCAATACAAGACCACGAGGGTGCGAGATAATCTCATCAATTTGCTGACGCTCCTCATCGGTGATACTCAACATATCGAGATTGAGCATACTTGTGTCAAAATTAAACAATCGCATCACCGCATCTTGACCGTATATAGTCGGGATAGTTTCGATACGTAGGTTGAGAGTGTGGGTGGCGCTATCGCGATGAATATCATGATGGATTTGACCTGACTGAGGGCTATTTGAGGCCGTAGATAGACCAGCTCGTGAAGCTAGAGTTGCCATGATAACCCTGTAGCGATCTTTGCTAATTTCTGCGACTGGATGGAGTGCACCATCGACACGCATCCTGATACGGATGACATCTCGCTCGTTTTCAATATGAATATCACTCGCACCCAGCCTATCAGCCTGATCTAACAAATAATTAAACACGTCGTCACTGCCAACGCTAGCAAGAGTTTTACTAACTTCAGCAAGAGTTTGACTGTCGCCCTCTTTGGCAATTTCAATATTCTCGTAAATAACCTTCTTCGGCGGGTCGAAGCGAGACATGAGCACTCTAAAGGCTGTCCCTGAAATCAAGAAAAACTGAGCAGTCTTTCCCTCGTCACGATATTCGTTGCCCATAGCTGATACCAAGGATTGGGGGGTTTGTGAAGTAACACCAAATCGGTAGGTCATAGTCTCCTCTTCAATATATAGAGGCACTATATATCCATCGTACATCTCTTGAAGTGACAGCAAATCCTTGAGAAGAGGTATGTCCTGCTCAAATTCTCGAGTATCCAGATATTGCATGCCGAGAATCGTCGCCCTGCGCTGAGTCGCCTGTTCGTCCTGATTGCGTCGCTTTGTCTGGATGACATGTTCGTCCATAGTATCCATTGTATCAAAAAGCTCATGCTAGTAGGAGTGGTAAAATATAAAGTATGAGAAATATTGTACTGGTGCTACATAATATCCGCTCTACTCACAATGTAGGTTCGATATTCCGAACTGCTGAAGGTTTCGGGGTGGCTAAAATCATCCTTTCAGGTTACACTCCATACCCAAAAATCGATAATGACAAGAGACTACCTCATATAGCAGATAAACTAACGCGTCAAATTCATAAGACCGCACTTGGGGCAGAAAATATGGTCGATTTTGAATATTTTACTGACTTCAAAGACTGGTATCTACAGAACGAGCTTCCCGTCATCGCCCTCGAGCAAGCAAAATCTAGCCAGTTGATAAATAATTTTAAGGCTCCTAGTGATTTCGCCCTAGTCCTCGGTGAAGAAGTTGAGGGCATCGACAAGTCGATTCTAAAAAAGGCTGATTATATCGTAGAGATACCCATGGCGGGTCAAAAAGAGTCGTTCAATGTCAGTGTGGCCTGTGGTATCGGGCTATATGGGCTACTTAGCGATGACGCTACTTTCACCGAGTAGCTCTTCGAGTTTGGGTAATATATCACTATCAAGATTAACCTTGAACGGCAAACGGATAGCTGACTTATTTGTCTCACCGAGCACCAAGATAACTTCATTAGCCCCCGGAAATTCATTGCATATAGACTTAAGTTCAGTCAATAATTTGGTATCGCTACTATCTTTAACTTGCAAAAATAGCTTTTTAGATGAGCTATCTTTAATAGGCTGACGAGATGGCTCTGTCACTGAAGCTGGAGGGGATTTAACCTTATCAACACTGCCATTTGTACCATTTTTCTTAGCTTGAAAAGCAGCTTTTTTCTCTTTTTTAACTTTTGGGCTAACCTTTGGAGGAGCCACTTTGCCACCAGTCGGCTGATAGGCCTCTAGGTCATCGTCTGTAATGACCGACAGCTCGTCCGCAATCAGCTTGCTCTCACTGGACAAATTGCCATCTCGGTCGCGACCGGAGTTCTTACCCGAAATGATCACTACCGAATCCTGGATTAGCTTCCCGCCAATTTCCTCATATAGATTTGGGAAAACAATCACCTCGCCTTCGCCTGTCATGTCTTCTAGTGCCACAAAAGCCATTTTTGAACCGCTTTTGGTGATGATCGATCGAACGTTAGAAATGATACCGCCAATTGTCATCTGCCTGCTATCATACTCGGGTATGAGTTGTGCCAATGGCTGAGTTTGTTCAGCCAGATAGGTTGAAAATCTATCTAAAGGATGTGACGATATATAAAGTCCTAACAATTCGCGCTCCCAAGCCAATCGCTCTTTTTCTGGATGCTTAGCTGGAGCTGACTGAAGCTCTATCGTCGGCATCATCTGACTGCCCGAATCACCAAGTGCACCAAATAGGTCAGTTTGACCGCTAGCAGCCTCTTTCTGAACTTTCGAAGCAAACTCCTGGATAGTGTCGAGATTGAACAAGATGTCTGAACGATCACCCATCTGATCAAATGCACCTGTTTTTATCAGTGACTCCCAGGCTTTTTTTGTAAACTTACCAGTAGAAACTCGTTTAGCGAAATCTTCAACACTGGTAAATTTACCATCTTCGCGAGCCCTCAGCACCTCCTCAACAGCACCGACACCTACGCCTTTGACGGCAGCCATACCGAAGCGAATTTGATTTTTGCCAGGCACTATCGCGAATTCGACAAACGACCCATTGACATCTGGACTTAAGACTTCTAGGCCCATGTTTTTACACTCAGCGATCTCAATCGCCAACCTGTCTGTATCATCATGATCGCTAGTCATCAAAGCTGCCATGAAGGCGTCAGGATAATGAGCCTTGAGATAGGCCGTCCAATAGGCTATCAAGCCGTAGCAAGCAGCGTGAGATTTATTGAAGCTATAGTTCGCAAACTCTTCTAGCTGGTCCCAGAACTTCTCGGCAATCTCTTTCGATGCACCACCAACTTTTATAGCGCCCTCCACAAACTCAGGCTTCACTTTCTTCATCAGGTCGATCTTTTTCTTACCAACCGCCTTACGCAAGGTATCGGCTTGACCACCGGTAAAGCCACACCAGTCCTTGGAAATCTGCATAAATTGCTCTTGGTAGATCAAAACGCCATAAGTACTTTTTAATGACCCCTCTAGCCCAGGATGTAAATAAACTATCTCCTCTTCACCGTGCTTCCTACGAATAAAGCTATCGATAAACTGCATAGGGCCCGGACGATAAAGAGCAACCATAGCGATGATATCTTCAAATACGCTCGGTTTGAGCTCCCTCAGGTAGCGCTTCATACCAGCAGATTCAAGCTGAAAGACACCAGTTGTATCGCCTCGTTGGAATAGTTTAAAAGTTTCTTCATCATCTAATGGTAATGAAGAAAGATCTATTTCATTTTTGTAAACCTTTTTGATGATCCTGAGAGCTGTCTGAATGATTGATAAGTTTGACAGTCCAAGAAAGTCCATCTTTAGAAGTCCCAGCTCTTCTATAGGCCCCATAGAATACTGTGTCGCCACTACACCTTTTTGAGCCATTTCTAGAGGGACGTATTTGACTAAGTCATCAGGTGCGATCACCACACCCGCTGCATGAACTCCGTGAGAGCGAATTGTCCCCTCGATTTGAGTCGCAAAATCGAAAACTCGCTTGGCAGTTGGGTTAGTTTCGTATTCATGTTTGAGATCTGCATCTTCTTTGATGGATACTTTGAGCGGTATATGCCTACCCTGAACTGGCGGAGGTATCAACTTGGCCAACCTATCGCTTTCACCATAAGGCACCTCGAGGACTCTAGCGACATCTCTGACCGCACCACGAGCAGCCATCGTACCAAAAGTACAGATATTTGCCACTCTGTCTTCTCCATACTTATCGGCGCAGTATTCAATAACCTCATCACGACGAGTATCCTGGATATCAATGTCAATATCTGGCATTGATATACGGTCAGGGTTTAAGAAACGCTCAAATAGCAATTCATATCTCAACGGGTCAAGGTCTGTGATGTTTAACGCATAAGCAATGATCGATCCAGCCGCCGAGCCTCGCCCAGGGCCAAAAATGATACCGCGATTCTTGCCCCAGTTGATGAAATCCTGAACGATGAGAAAATAAGCGTTATAGCCCATATTGTCCAAAACGGCCAATTCCATGTCTAGCCTCTCTAAGATGTCCGGTTTTAACTTCTTTCGTATCTGGTCGTTGCTTAGATTTTTAATCTCATCAAGATTTAAGCCGAGATATCGCCTGGCCATACCCCGATGGACCAGCTCATCCAGCAGTTTCTTCTCGGTTGTGCCTTCTGGCACTGGAAATCTTGGGATAAGCATGCCACCTAGTTCGATTTCAAGGTCGCATCTATCGGCTACTTCTTTTGTGTTGGTAATTATCTCAGGATGGTCTCTCCCCCAGCGCCCGATAACATCTCTTGGATCTGTCACATGAAGATGGAAATCACTCAAAGACATACGCTTTTCATCAGACAAATAAGCACCTGTACCGACACACAAAAGAATCTCATGGGCCTCCTGATCTTCAGCATTGACATAGTGGGCATCGCTACTGACGACAGTCTTGATATCCAGCTCTTTAGCTAGTCGAAAAATATATTCGTTGACTTTATTTTGTAATTCGTACTCTTGATGATCCTGAATTTCTAAATAATAGCGATCGCCGAATACAGATTTATACCAAGTAGCAACTTCTTTGGCTTTTTCATAATCATCACGTTGCAGTGGCTCGCTAATCTCCCCACCTAGACAAGCACTCATCGCGATCAGGCCTTCGTTATGCTGTTTCAAAAGTTCATGATCAATTCTTGGCTTGTAGTACATACCTTCGAGGTTGGCTATAGTGCTAAGCTTCATTAGATTCTGATAACCAGTCGTGTTCATAGCCAGTAGTACTAGATGAAACCTCTGCTTATCTTTTGCAGGATCCCTATCGTGCCTTGAGCGGGCGGCTACATAAGTCTCTATGCCGATAATCGGCTTGATCCCGGCGTTTTTTGCTTCTTTGTAAAACTCAATCGCGCCACTCAGAGAACCATGATCGGTGATAGCACAGGCCTCCATACCAAGTTCTTTCACACGGCTCACCAAGTCCGGTATTTTGGTCAGGCCGTCAAGAAGACTGTAGTGAGTATGGTTGTGAAGATGAACAAAATCGGACGGTTGCAAAACCATCCGCTTTTTAGCGTCTATATCCTCCCCCTTCATTGCTCTCTATTGTACCACGAATCTCTAGCGACCGCCGTCAACCTAACGGCGGTTCTGCATGGTATCTATGAGGTTATTTATAAAATCCGCAAGAGGCGGGAAAACTCCTCCAAACAAGCTCAGCAACCAAACCAACAGAGCTACTAAAAGCGTCGCTCCCAAAACACTACCAAAACCGAAAAACAACCCTCTAGCAAAATTCATGAGATACACTTGCTTGCGTGAGCTATGAAAGTCATAAAACAAATCTTCGATAACCGCCCTGCGAGCACCCAGCTCATTTGCCTGCTTCAACTTATTGGCAGGTTGTGATTTTTTACTAGAGTTATCTTTACTGCTCATTGTCGACTTCTCCAGGAGTATCGTCATCTTGAGCCTCACTTTTTCTAGAAGACATCAAGCTTGTTAAAAAGGCTACCAGACTTGATGCAACAGATACGTCGGTCGCCACTTGGTCGATCTGACTTGAAATTCGCCTAGCGCTCTTTTGAGCTCGGCGTATATAGCGAAGCAACTGAACCAAAAGTACTATAGCGACCAATACCATTACTACGACCAACACCAGTATCATCCATAAGAAAATTGTTAGCATATCCATATCACTACCTATTTCGAATAGTTCTTAACGTAGTCCTTAATCTCTTCTGCGTACGGCTCATTGTCCAAGACATACTTAGTGTGTGCTAGAAAATAGTTTTTTGGATCACCAGTAGTCATCCATTGGCCCTTGGTCTTTACCACAAAAACATCGCCCTGAGCGGCCATCTTGGTGATCGCATCTACCGTCCACAGCTCATCATCAAGGCTAGTCATATTAGGCTTTAGATAATCAAACACCCTAGGCGTAAGTAAGTACCGACCATAACTAGCAAGATTCGATGGAGCTTGGCCGATGGCTGGTTTTTCAACAATATTATCTAGTCTACCACCTTTTTTTAGAGAAATTATGCCATACTTGTCTACGACGTCTGGGGAGACTTCTTGACCCATGATGATAGCTTCGGCTTTTGAATTTTTATCAAATGCGTGACAGAGAGCCTTAGTGTCTGATGCACCAAACACTACATCATCACTATATACAGCGATAAATGCCTCGTCGTCAGCTATATAGTCACGAGCACTGACTATTGGCGATCCGTTGCCATAAGGCAAGGCTGGGTCTTGAACGATAATGCGGATTTTAGGAAAGTCCAGAACCTCTCTAACGACATCATAGCGCTCATCTTTTCCCTGAGCTATCAATTGTTTGCGAATATGGTTTACAGCATTATTGAAATAGTCTTCATAGATTGGCTTGCCTTCGGGTGTAGCGACAATTATAATTTCTTTGATATCAGCGGCAACACATTCCTCAACAACCAATTGCATGATCGGTCGGTTGCCGATTGGCAACATACCTTTTGGAATTGTCTTAGCGATTGGCAAGTAGCGACTTGCGTAACCCGCATCGGTGATAATGGCTTTAGTTGGCTTTCTCATTTTGAACCTCCTTATTTAGCTCTATCAAATAATCATACGCTTTCAAAATTGTACCCATGTCGGTCGTCAACCCTTCTTTAGCCTTGCTAAGAAAATCTTCGATCGGCATCAAAATAACCTCTAGCCCCTGCTGGTGCTCAAATTCATCTAAATTTGGCTCGGCAACCTTCACGCAGCCTATAGCTAGAAAAGATCGCCGTCTCATATTTATAAATCCATCGATATAGCTATAGCCTAAGTCTATTAGCTCACCTGGTCGATACCCCGTTTCCTCTTTAAGCTCCCTGATGGCTGCCTGCTCTTCAGGCTCACTAGAATCCAGGGCGCCACCAGGTATATCAAACATCCACCTCTCTGGCCCTGGACGAAATTGTTTAGTGACTATTATTTGCGCATCAGTAGTTACCGCCAAGACTGATACAGTCATTTCATCATTGTTGCTAAAAGTCGTAAACTCATGCTCCAGTCCATCATCGGTACGAAACCTTTTAACTAAAGCTTTTCTTTTAAATTTAGACCCGACCTCATAGATATCTGTTGGCTCTATCCTGGTAAACGTTTTCATAGCCCTAAACTTTCACGAATTAGTTTTTGAGCTAGGCTAGGGTTGGCCTTGCCCTGAGACTTCTTCATCACTTGACCGACTAGAAAGCCGATGGCCTTGTCTTTGCCAGCACGGATGTCAGTGATTGAGGCTTGCGATGCCGGA
>CAZAOX010000004.1:0-18387 GCA_964486985.1 uncultured Candidatus Saccharibacteria bacterium | reverse complement strand
ACTGTTTTCTGACTTGGCCATATAAAATAAAACCTAGAATTATAATTCGTAACCTTGATACCGGAGGTGTTTTGAGGAGGTCTAGTTATTGCTGTTCGTAAATATTATGATTTTTGCTATAATTTAGATAGATAAGAATAAGTTTCAGGAGGGAATTGATGGCGACTCGAAGGTCCCAGCGAATAGGGATATGGATAATAGCGGCTGTGATGCTACTTGGTACAGTCGGTGGTTTTGTGGCAATGATAGTAGCGCCAGCCAATGAGGCGAAAGATGCGGCAGCACTTGAGGCTGAACAGAAAGAGTATAGCAAGTTAGTAGAAGAGCGCCAGAAGAAGGTAGATGCACAGGCTAACGAATTAAGTACTAAGTATTTTCAGATTTTCTCGCCGTTTGCTGATAGGGTCGGTGAATTTGAGGCAGAAGGAATCGACGAGTTGAGCCATGAGGACTTAGTTGTCGGTGAGGGAGAGGAAGTTAAGGATGATACGGTCTTCGTAGCTTACTATATCGGCTGGACGCCTAATGGCAATATCTTTGATCAATCGATTAACGGGGATAAGCTAAAAGAGCCATTCGCAATCGACGGACCAGCTACCGCCTCCGTTATAGAAGGTTGGCAGAAAGGTCTAATCGGCATGAAAATAGGTGGCGTGCGTGAATTAACTATCCCCTACAATTTAGCATATGGCGAAGACGGTCAGGGTGAGGATATCCCTGGCAAAACTCCTCTGAAGTTTATCATTATGGCGATCGACAAACCAAAAGAAATTCCGATGCCAGAATTACCACCATTACTAAAAAAGGAGTATGCAAAGTATGGGCTCTAGCGTAAAAGAATTAGTTATTATCGGCGCTGGACCGAGTGCCCTGTCTGCGGCAATTTATACATCCAGAGAGGATGTCCCAACTGTACTTTATGAACGAGGTGTCGTCGGCGGCTTAGCAGCAATCACTGATCAAATAGATAACTACCCAGGGTTTTCCAAGGGCATAGCTGGTATGGATCTGGCCACTGAGCTACAGGGGCAGGCTGAGCGATTTGGGTCGATTATTCAATACGGTGATGCTTCAGCGCTCAAAAGAGATGGTGATGTGATTGAGGTGACTATTGACGGCGAGCCTGTGCGAGCCAAGGCGGTACTGATTGCTACCGGCAGTAATCATCGCAAACTCGACGTACCTGGTGAGGATGAACTTTATGGTCGAGGTGTTCACTATTGTGCCACGTGTGACGGCGCTTTTTATCGAGACAAGAGATTGATAGTTGTTGGCGGTGGCAACTCCGCCCTCCAGGAGGCCTTCTTTTTGACTCGTTACGCCTCTCATATTGATTTGATGGTCCGTAGTAAAATACGTGCCAGTGATGTTTTGCAACAAGATTTGCAGAAGTATGTCGATGAGGGTAAGATAACAGTTCATATTGGCGCAACTACCGATGAGATCATAGTAGAAGATGATAAATTTAAAGGTATCAAAACTACGAAAAACGGTACACAGACTGAACTCTATGCTGATGGTCTGTTCGTGATGATTGGTTTGATCCCAAACACTGAATTTCTAGAAGGGTCGGGCGTTGAGTTGGACCTCGGTGGCCATATCGTGACTGATGATCATCTAAGGACATCAGTCGAAGGGGTGTTCGCCAGTGGTGATGTACGCTCTGGGTCAACTATGCAGATCGCGACAGCTGTTGGCGAGGGCGCAACGGCTGCTATTGAGATAAGAGAGTATCTACAAGAATTAGCAAGAAAAAAGGAGGCTTAAGATGGCTGATTTTAATCAAGTTTTTGATGCCGGGGACTATGAAAACGGCATAGTCAATGTTGTTGTGGAGATCCCAACAGGCTCAAGTCATAAAATTGAGTGGGATCGAAAAATTGGTGTCATGAAGCTCGACCGAGTTGAACCTAAGATCTTTGCTAAGCCGACAAATTACGGATTTATACCACAAACTCTCGATGAGGATGGCGATGAGCTGGACGTACTACTCATCACTGATGAGCCACTGTCGACAGGGTTGGTCGTTGAGGCTAGAATCATCGGTGTGATGAAGTTTGTCGATGACGGCGAAGTGGACGATAAGGTGATTGCGGTGCCGGCCGATGATCGTCAGACAGGTGACGCGATCAAGAGTCTTGAAGATTTGCCGAAGCAATTGCTTAAGCAAATTGAACATCATTTTTCGCATTATAAGGATTTGAAAAAGCCTGGCTCAACTGTAGTTGAGAAATTCGGTGATATCGATGAAGCAAAACAAGCGATAAAAGATTCTATTGCTCGTTGGCACGCAGAATAGACGATAACAGATTAGGGTTCATAAAACATGTCAATATATTGACATGTCGCTATAGAAAATTAAATCGATTTAGGTGTTGGTTTGTTTTATTTTTTACGTTTTTTCAGAAGCGAAGAGACATTACCAGTGAGTTGCCTCAAGATACCACCTTCACGTGCTAAATGAGCGCGAAGTTTATTTTTTGCATGGGAAGTGATAACCAACTCTCGCCAATCAGGTTTTGGTTTGGCGGTTTTGCTGGTCAGTATTTCGATTGTATCACCGTGTTGTAGGATGTAGTCAAATGGCTTCATGGCATCATTTATTTTAAATCCACTAGCGTGCTTGGCTAGATCTGAGTGGATACGGTAGGCAAAGTCTAGTGGGTAGGCGCCTTTTGGCAGGTCATAGATATCGCCTCTGGGAGAATAAACAAATATCCTATCGGTGAATAGCTTCAATCTAAATTTCGCGACATCAAACGACTTACCCTCTCGAGCTTTTACGGCCGCTTTTTGAAGTTCGTGGATCCACTCTAAGTCCTTAGGCAGAGCTGCAATTTTATCTTGGCGGTAGGCATCAGTTAGTTTTTGTTCATTGTAATGAAAGCTGGCCGCTAGACCTCTTTCAGCGTAGTCATGCATTTCTTGGGTGCGTATCTGAAACTCAACGATTTGGCCAGTCGGTGTTTGCACCGTGGTATGCAGACTTTGGTAGCCGTTCTGTTTTGGATTGGCTATGTAGTCTTTGATTCTGTCAAATAGTGGCGTATACATATCATGGAGTTCATTGAGGACTAGATAGGCGGTGGCGATATCGTCAACGATTATGCGCAGTGCTATTAGGTCATAGATTTTATCAATATCACCAACGCGATCTAGTTTTTTAAATAAGCTATAGACGCTTTTAACTCGACCATCCATTTTGAACTTTAGCCCTTCGCTTTGTAGCCGGTTTTCAACACTTTTTCGGACTTTTTTGAGTTTTCTCTCACTCTTTTTTAGTCGACTATCCATCAGGGACTTTGTTGAGTTGAAGTCTTTTGGCATCAGGTAGCGGAAACTTAGCTCTTCAAGCAATACGCGAGCTCGGCCCATATTTAATCGGTCTGCCAATGGTGCGAACACCTCGATAGTTTCTTGAGCAATTTTTTTCTGAGTTTGGGTAGGCATAAATTGTAGAGTCTGCATGTTATGGAGTCTATCGGCTAATTTTATGATGATGACACGGATATCCTCACCAACGGCTATCATTAGTTTAGCTAAATTGTCTTTGGTGCTTGGCAAATAACTATCTAGGTTGCGCATGCCGGCCCTGGCTTTAGAGACTTTAGTAACTCCATCGACTAAGAAGGCGACGCTTTTGCCGAAGGTCGATTCAAGCTCTTCGAGGCCAGTGTCAGTGTCTTCGAGCGTGTCATGAAGGGCGCCAGCTACTACCGTGTCGATATCTAATCTCCAATTAATTAGTATTTCGACTACTGCCAATGGGTGAGATATGTAGTCCTCGCCACTTTTTCTTTTCTGTCCAGAATGTTTTTCTGTAGCAAAGTCAATAGCTCGAGCAAGTTTTTTGACCTGCTCGTCCGTATATGACTTTTTGGCTATCCCTAAAATCTCTTCTGGACTCATGAGACTAGTATACTATGAGCCTGGCGTAGTGTATAATTGATAGCAAATAAGCTAATGCTTGAAATGGGAGGGCAAGATGACGATGACTAAGGTGGCGATTAATGGTTTTGGGCGCATAGGACGTAGCGCTTTTAAAATTGCGCGGGAACGAAAAGATATCGAAATCGTGGCGATCAATGATCTTACAGATACTAAGACACTGGCTTACTTACTGGCGCATGATAGTAACTATGGCGCTTATAATCGTGAAGTTACTTTCGACGACCAATCGATTACGGTTGACGGTGAGTCGGTAAAAGTTTTTGCCGAAAAAGATCCAACTGCTCTTCCTTGGGGCGATCTCGGGGTGGACGTAGTTATTGAGTCGACAGGTTTTTTCACTGACGCAGAAGGTGCTGGCAAGCACGTTCAGGCTGGTGCGAAACGCGTAGTGATCAGCGGCCCGACCAAGTCTGGTGGCGTTGACATGATTGTTCTTGGTGCCAATGATGACAAGGTGGCCGATTCTACTCAAATTGTTAGCAACGCTAGCTGTACGACCAATAGTTTAGGTGCAGTTATGGCGATACTTGATGAAGAGTTTGGCGTTGAGAAGTCGATGCTCACTACTATACATAGCTATACAGCTAGTCAGAAGTTACAAGATGCTCCAGCTAAGGATTTACGTGAAGGACGAAATGCAGCGGAAAATATCGTTCCCTCTACTACAGGGGCTGCCATTGCCGTAACCAAAACCTTGCCCCAGCTTGACGGTAAATTTGATGGGCTGAGTGTCCGCGTGCCGACACCAGTTGTTTCTCTGAGTGATGTTACGGCCTTGCTGAAGCGCAATGTGACTGTTGAGGAGGTAAATAGAGTGTTTCTAGAGGCTTCCGAGAAAGATTATTACCGAGGTATATTAGCAGTGACTGAAGAGCAGTTGGTCTCTTCGGACTTTATAGGCAATAGTCATTCAGGCATAGTTGATCTGCCACTGACTAAGGTAGTCGATGGCAATCTCATCAAAGTGATGGTTTGGTATGACAATGAATGGGGATACTCAAATCGTTTAGTAGAGCTTGTTGCCGATGTTGGGCATTATGTCAAGCGCGACAACCAATAGCTTAACCGTCTTGATAACTAACGTAAACACCTCTATAATATAAATTATGAAGATATATTTGGGTTCAGATCATCGTGGGTTCATGATGAAAGAGAAAGTTTTTGCCTATTTAGCAAAATACGGCTATGAAATTGAAGATGTTGGTGCTAGAGAATTAAACCCCGATGATGATTTTCCGCAATTCGCTCAAGCAGCGGTCCTGCGGGTGATTGGTGATGGTTCAGACGATCCGCGGGCTATCTTGCTCTGTGGCGGTGCACAGGGGATGGCTATGGCAGCCAATCGATTTAGGGGCATTCGAGCTAGCCTCGTTTGGGATGCAGCCCAAGCTAGAAACACCCGTAATGACAATGATTCTAATGTTCTCTGCTTGCCTGCAGATTTGCTCGAGAATGATCCTGCTGCTTGGCAGGGTATCATCGAAACTTGGCTAAATACACCATTTGCTAATGCCCCAAGATATATTAGACGGAATGCCCAGTTGGATGAGCTAGCATGAGCGTACTAGCCCCAACGATATTGGCTGAAAACCCTACTGCCTATAAGGAGCAGGCGGATAAAATTACCGGATTTGCAGAGCGAGTGCACATAGATTTGGCTGATGGCGATTTTGCTCCAGCCTTCACGGTTGGCGTTCAGGATTTATGGGCTCCAGAGGGTTGGACGGTAGATATCCACGCTATGGTTCAAGACTTAGCTACTTATGTACCACAATTAGTTGCCTTGAGACCCAATATGATCATTGTTCATGCTGAAGCCGAGTCAGATGTCTTATCGGCGTTAACAGCGATTAAACAGGCGGGGATTAAGGCGGGGTTGGCGCTTTTACGACCAACGGTGCCTAGCACGGTCGAGTCTTTGATATTGGCGGCAGAACATATCTTGATATTTAGTGGAGAGTTGGGTAAGTTTGGCGGTACCGCCAACTTGATGCAACTCGAAAAGATTCGTTTAGTTAAAGCTATCAATCCTAACGTTGAAATTGGCTGGGATGGTGGAGTAACTATTGACAACGCCTATAGTCTCGTTCAGGGCGGAGTCGATGTCCTGAATGTTGGTGGGGCGATTCAAAAGGCTGGAGACCCGCAGGCAGTTTTCGCAAAGCTCCAGCAAGAAATTACTAAAACAGGGGTGCTAGGATAGAGGATTCTGTGGGTGGGTTAAATAATAGGCAGCTAGAACAGAAGGCTCGTGATATTCGTGAGGGCATTATCCGTAGTCTAACTTCTGCTGGTAGCGGGCATACGGCTGGACCACTTGGCTTAGCAGATATATTTAGCGCGCTGTATTTTAACGTTTTGCGCTTACGCCCAGAAGAGCCTGATTGGCCAAATCGAGATTTATTGATTTTGAGCAATGGACATTGTGCGCCAGTCCAGTATGTAGCGATGGTCGAGAGAGGCTTTTTTGATAAGTCAGAGCTTTTATCACTTCGTAAATTCAGGAGTCGCTTGCAGGGGCACCCAGAAAGATTAGCTCTACCGGGCTTAGAGACAACTAGCGGTCCTTTAGGTAGTGGTTTGGCTCAGGCAGCTGGCTATGCATATAGTTTGCAGTATTTAGATAAAAATTTTCAACGCTTTGTTTATTGCGTTATGGGCGATGGCGAGCTCAATGAGGGTAACATCTGGGAGACGGCGATGTTTGCCGGTAAGTATCGGTTGAGGCAACTAGTTGGCATTATCGACCGTAACAATATCCAAATTAGTGGCAATACCGAGGATGTTATGCCGTTAGAAAACCTTCGCGATAAGTGGGAGAGTTTTGGTTGGCACGTCGTGGAGGTAGACGGACACAATATCGAGAGTTTTATCGAAGCTACCAGTTTAGCTAGGGCCATGACAAATAGGCCGAGTGTGATCATCGCTCATACTATTCCAGGAAAAGGTGTTGATTTTATGGAGGATGATTATCGGTGGCATGGCAAGGCTCCAAATGATAAAGAGAAACAAGAAGCACTATCTCAAATAAATGAACGGAGTGGTTTATGAAAAAATTAGGCATTGTTTTTGGGTCTCTAGCGATTGTCATGGTTGCTGCTAGCTTAACGATCGGTATACTGTTGCATTTCAATGGTGGTAATTCTACTAAAGACGTTGATAGAAAAACTACGACAGAGAGTTCGGACAAGTCGCTGCAGAAAGAAAAGATACTCAATATCTCAGGCGATTTTAACATTGAGTCGCAAATGAAATTAGAATCTTCTGTATCTGAGGGGATGTCTCTCGTTAAGGCTAAGGATGGTCCTGGTGGCTTTGTTAGAATTTACGAAAATAAAGATGAGGGAATTTATGTATATACATCAACGCAGTCTCATGAGGGCATAAGCGCTTATGGTGACGCTCTAAGCAATGCTGAAAGAACAGAGATATTTGTCGGGTCTATCGGTCGGGCGATTGTTCGCGATAGCATAGGTGATGGCGTAGGACATGCCGATACGATATCAGAGACTCGGATAAACATTAAAACTGACAGCGGTCAGCTTGTTGAAATGCATAAATTAACAATGTGGGTCGACGTAGGGGGGCAAAAGATGAAGAGTGTCATAGTGGCTAGATCATCCAGGGGCTTTGGTATTTTTCATCTCTACGTACTACCTTTTGATGAATTTAATGAAGCTACGGAGGACCAATATATAGGCAGCCTTATATTGAGGGAGGGCAAGGATGAGTAGCGATCGCTTACTAGCTAATTGGCAGAAGGCTGAGTCCAGCTCAATACGCCATGCTTTTGGCGAAAGTGTTTTGCAATTGGCCAAGGATAACCAAAAAATAATTGTTTTAGGTACTGATTTAGCTGATAGTGTTGGATTTGGTGAGTTTGCGAAAAAATATCAGGGGTCAAGGTATATTGAGGTTGGGGTAGCAGAACAAAACCTGGTGACGGTTGCTAGTGGTTTAGCGCACGCCGGTAAGATTCCGTTCGCAACTGGCTATTCAGCCTTTAGTCCCGGTAGAAATTGGGAACAGATTCGTACCACTATATGTTTAAATAATCAGCCTGTTATCATCGTTGGTTCGCACGCTGGTCTCAATGTCGGCCCAGACGGAGCAACCCATCAGATGCTGGAAGATATCGCTATGATGAGGGTTTTGCCGAATATGACTGTATTTGCTCCGGGTGATATTACAGAGGCTAGAAATCTTGTCAGTGCGTTAGTGGAATTAGACAGCCCAGCATATATCAGGCTACCGCGCGAAAAAAGCCCTAGTTTTTTGGCAGATCAGCCTTTTGAGGTTGGTAAAGCTGTTGTTCTGAGGGCCGGCAAAGACGTTGCTTTGTTTGGTACGGGCACGATGTCTTATCAGCTGTTGTTGACTGCCGATATATTGGAGAGCCAGGGGGTTTCGGCTGAAGTAGTTCATATTCCGACGATTAAACCGCTAGACGAAGATGCGATTATTGCTAGTGCTAGAAAATGTGGTCGAGTTGTTACAGTTGAAGAAGCGCAGATTGCGGGTGGTTTCGGTTCAGCTATAGTAGAATTGTTGTCTGAAAAGTTACCAATGCCTGTTAAGCGGATTGGCGTGAACGATCAATTTGGGCAGTCCGGCAAAGCCCAAGAGTTGATGGAACATTATGGTTTGGCTGGTGCAAATATAGCAAAGTTAACTAGTCGATATATAGAACAAATGCCACAATATCATCGCCAGTAAGGAGGGCGCAAAATGGGACTAACTATCAAGCAGATTCGGCAAAATACAACAAGAGCAAGGCATCTCATGCAACGTACGAGGGCGCAGAAGTTTGCAGTTGGGGCATTTAACATCGATAATCAAGAGACTCTCATAGCCATTGCCCGAGCTGCACAGAAGCTCCAGTCGCCCGTTTTGATAGAGGTCAGTGACGGTGAGGTTAAGGCATTAGGTATAGAAAATGTTCGTGATATGGTTGACAATTATCGAGATGAATATGGTATCGAGGTTTTTCTAAACCTAGATCATGCACCAACTGTCGAGTCCTGCAAGAGGGCGATCGATGCTGGTTATGAATTTATTCATATAGATATCTCTCAGGCAAACCCAGACGCTAGTGACGAAGAGATTGTTTCAAAGACTCAGGAAGTGGTCAGTTATGCTAAATTTACTGGAGCTTTGATCGAAAGTGAACCTCATTATTTTGCTGGCTCGAGTAATGTTCATGATGAGGCTTATGATTATGAAGAGATCAAGAGGACTTTTTCTACACCTGAGGGGGCGCGAGAGTTTGTCGAAGTTACTGGTATAGATACTTTTGCGGCAGCTGTTGGTAATTTGCATGGCAAATATCCTGTGCCAAAAGAACTAGACCTTGATCTTTTACAGAGGGTTAGGGACGCTATAGGCTGTCAAATTAGTTTGCACGGAGGATCTGGTACGCCTTTGCATTATTTCGAAGAAGCTGCAAAAATCGGTGTATCAAAGGTCAATGTCAATAGCGATATGAGATACGTTTTTCGCAAAACTCTCGAAAAGGTATTAGCCGAAAATCCTAACGAATACGCTGTTTTGAAGTTAATGCCTGAAGTTTACAGTGCGGTCCAGGCGGTAGTAGAGGAAAAAATTCAGGCGTTTGGGAGTGCAGGAAAGGCGGTCATTTAGTGGTTAAGTTTGTCACAGTTGGTGCGGCGATCCAAGATGTTTTCTTGAGTAACTCAGATGCCTTTGCGCCAGTCTGCACTAATCCAGATACTTGCTTTGAGATGCTCGAACTTGGGTCAAAAGCTGATGTAAATACAATCTTTTTTGGAACTGGTGGCGGGGCGACCAACGCAGCTACTACTTTTGCTAGGCAGGGTTATGATGTAAGCTTTATGGGTGTTATCGGCCGAGATTCTGCTGGACAGGCTATCATTGACGATTTAGACCGAGAAAATATCAGAACTGATTTGTTAAAATACAGTGACAAATATAGCACTGGCTATTCAGTTATGCTCGTGGCTCCTCATGGAGAGAAAACTAGTTTAACATATCGCGGAGCGTCAACTCATTATCGGGTCGAGGACATCAATCTTGAAGGCATTGAGGCTGATTGGCTATATGTTTCGACACTGTCTGGTTCGATGGAGGTGCTAAGTAAGCTATTTAATGATGCAAAGAAAATCGGTGCAAAAATCTGTTTTAATCCTGGCAAAAAAGAACTAGAAAAGCCTGATCAGCTGAGATCTCTTCTGGAGGATGTGGATGTTTTGCTGGCAAATAAGCAAGAGATGAGTCAAATTGTTGAGGGTGGTGACCTCGAGGAATTAGTTCTGCACGCTTTAAACATCTCCCCAACAGTGATCGTTACTGATGGTGAAAATGGCCTAGTTGCTAGTGATTCTAAGACTATAATTCGAGCAGGACGCTACGAGGACGGACCGACAGTTGATCAGACTGGAGCAGGCGACGCTTTTGGCTCAGGTTTTTTGAGTCAATGGGCAAATGGCAAAAGCCTCCGAGAGTCTGTAGTGTTTGGCAGTGCCAATGCCTTCTCAGTAGTCGGTCATATGGGAGCCAAAACAGGTATTTTACATGCTGGGGCAGAGCTTCATGACATGCCTTTGCAGGAAAGGTCTTTGATTTAAGGGGGGTGTATGGCAAATAATCTTATATCATTACTAGGTGGTGGATCAGCTTCGCAGCTAGCTTTGCAGGAGCTACGGACGATGACTCGTGATGGGTTGGACATAGAGCTTATTGCAGATATCTTGTCGCGTGCGCACCAGGTGATGCGCCAACTAGGCTTAGACCCAGCAGATACTACGGCAGAAGAGGTCTACCAGGCGTTGATTAGTGCCGTTCAGACAGAGCAGTGGCTATCTCTACTCGAAGACACGGATTATGTACTGATTGAGATAGATGGAGAAGTAATCTCTTTCAACCCTATTGATGTTATAGACAATTATCATTATCAACTTCCTGTCAAGGAAAGGCAAACGGCAGCAGCTAAGAAAGGCTTAGGTTGGGAGATAACTAGGCGTTACAAAAACCATCCTTATTTAACTCCGGAGCGTGTCGAATCTGTTGCCAAACAAGCTAGCTGGCCAACCGAGGAGCCTATAGCCTGTAAGATAGTTTTCGATAAGCCGTCTATTTTAACTATTGGAGATGTAGCCTCAGAGGCTCTGATCACATTAGGCAAGGACAGCGCCAAAGTGAGTGGTAGTCAAGGGTCTCAGCAGTTAGCTATTGATCTGGGGGCGCGGATTGCTTGTCAAAGTTCTGAGGTGCAAGATGCTGTTGGTGGAGCTGCTAATGCTGCTGTCGCGTTTTCAAAGTTGGGTCTGCAGCCTAGCCTGGTCTCATGGCTTGGCGGCGATACGGTTGGCAAACGAACATTGGGCTATCTGCGTAGTCTGGGCGTGGACATGAGTGGTGTGGCGGTTAGTAAGTTCAAGAGAACAAACTATCATTACGTGCTTCGTCACAATGCTGAAAGAACAATTTTGGCAAACTATGAAAAATATGATTATGCCTGGCGAACTCCAGCTTGCCGTCCAGACTGGATTTATCTGTCGATGATCTCTGACGAGTCTTGGCCTTTTCATGAAGATCTACTCAAGTATCTAGACGAAAATCCCAAAGTTAAATTAGCGTTTCAGCCTGGACCTGCTCATTTTGGATGGGGAGTTAAGAAGCTGGCTCGTCTTTATGCCAGAAGCGAGGTCGTGATCATGAATGTTTATGAGGCCGTGCGAGTAACAGGAAGTGAATCAAGGTCTGTTAAACTTCTCCTGAAGAGTTTGCTTGACTTAGGCCCAAAGAACGTTGTTATTACTGATGGACCAAAAGGTGCGTTTGCTTCTGACGGAGAGACTGTGTTTGAAATGCCCGGATACCCTGATCCTCAGAAGCCAGTTGATCGTACTGGTGCCGGTGATGCCTTTGCGTCGACGCTTGCTGCATGGCTAGCTAAGGGCGAGAGCTTAGAGAACGCTTTGGCTAGGGCGCCAATAAATAGCATGAGTGTAGTTCAGCAAGTTGGCGCACAAAAGGGATTGTTATCCACAAATGAAATTAATCAATTATTAGTAGATGCTAGTGAAGATTATGTCCTAAAGAAATCTAACTTGTGATGTCTCAGTGACCACAATACGAACCATTGGACGTTGCCAATTTGACTACCTCGTCAACGCTGTCGGTAATTGTGTAGAGTAGCTCATCTCCCTCAGAGATAGTCTTTTCTTTGGCGAGTAGATTGTTTTTGATAAACTTGTCTAAATCATTCCAGAAATCACTGCCAAAAAGGATGACTGGCGCTGGATTTGTTTTACCGGTTTGAATAAGCGTTAAAATCTCCATTAGCTCATCAAGCGTACCAAAACCACCCGGGAAAAATAGATAAGCATCAGCAAAGAGTGTCATGACAATTTTTCTCGGTGCAAAGTGCTTGAATTCGAAAGATTCACCAGCATAATTATTTAAAGTCTGCTCGTGGGGAAGTTCGATATTGAAAGCTACCGACTTTCCTTCGGCTTGCTTTACGCCATTTTGAGCTGCTTTTTGTGGGCCCTCATTGCCGGCACTCATGATGCCATAACCACCACCAGTCACAACTGTAAATTCTTGACCCGCCAACCTTGCAGCCACTTCACTGGCCGCCTTATAATAGGGGCTGTCTTCTGGAGTCCTGGCCGAACCAAAGATAGTGATGGTTTTGTGGTGGTTTTTTAGAATCTCATAGCCACTTTGCAGTTCTTCTTCGATACTACCAAGGCTAAACATAGCTGCCTGGAGGGCGATATTTCGGGGTATACAAGTTGCGGTGTTTGGTTGCATTTTATTTTCCGTTCAATTTTTATTTTGACAATTTATTATTAACATTGTATCACAAAGTGCTTATGTTTGTCAAGTTTTTCGTGGTTGATGTGGAGAGGTAGTACAATAAGAGTATATGTCTGACTTTCGTTTAGTTTCTAAGTATCAACCGACTGGTGATCAGCCGCAAGCTATCGCTAGTTTAGTTGATGGCCTGGGCAGAGGCGAGAGAGAACAGACTTTGCTAGGGGCGACTGGGAGCGGTAAGACCTTTACGATGGCCAATATCATCGCCAATCATCAGGTGCCGACACTAGTTTTAGCGCACAATAAGACTCTGGCAGCTCAGCTTTTTTCGGAATTTAAAGATTTTTTTCCAGACAATGAAGTTCACTACTTTGTCAGCTACTTTGATTATTATCAGCCAGAAGCTTATATAACATCTAGTGACACCTATATCGAAAAAGATTCAAAGATAAATGAAGAAATCGATCGTCTGCGCCATGCGGCGACTAGTGCTCTTTTGTCTAGACGAGACACTATCATTGTTGCTAGTGTGTCTTGTATATACGGCATCGGTTCGCCGGAAACTTATGCTGATATGGCGATAGAGGTGAAGCTCGGGGAGCGTCGTAAACAAGACAAATTTATTCGCCTACTGACTGACATCCAATACAAAAGAAATGATATCGATTTTTCTCGTGGTAATTTTCGAGTTAGGGGTGATGTGGTTGATATTTTTCCAGCAGGCGCCGAGCAGGCTATTAGACTGGAGTTTTTCGGTGAAGAAGTGGAGCGATTGACTAAATTTGACCCATTGACAGGTGAAATTATCGATACACCTGAGTCAGTGAAGATTTTCCCTTCAAGTCACTATGCGACTCCGCGAGAAAGAATTGAGCAGGCTATTGAGAAGATTGATTTAGAGTTTCAGGATCGCTTAAAGTATTTTGAGGACAAGGGCAAGCACCTTGAGGCTCAGAGACTGTCACAGCGAACAAAGTTTGACTTAGAGATGCTCAAAGAAACAGGTTTCGTTAAAGGTATTGAAAATTATTCTCGTTATCTGACTGATCGCGAGCCAGGCGAGCAACCGGCTACGCTGATAGATTATTTTCCTGAAGATTGGCTACTGCTGGTCGATGAGAGTCATATGACATTGCCTCAGGTGCGAGGCATGTATAACGGCGATAGGGCTCGTAAAGAAACTTTAGTCGAGTATGGTTTTCGTTTGCCGAGCGCTCTAGACAATCGTCCACTTCGTTTTGATGAATTTCATGATCATATAAATCAAGTAGTTTATGTGTCAGCTACCCCAGGCGAATATGAGCTAGCTCGTTCGCCAAAGCCTGCTGAGCAAATTATACGACCAACAGGGTTGCTTGACCCTGAGGTTGAAGTCCGGCCAATTGATGGGCAAATTGACGATTTAATGGTCGAGATAGATGCTCGCGTTAAAAAAGGCCAGCGAGTTCTGGTGACGACATTAACGAAAAGGATGGCCGAAGACCTGAGCGATTTTCTGGTTGAAAATGGCGTCAAGACTGCCTATCTTCACAGTGAAATTGATACATTGGAGAGAGGCGATATTCTCCGGCAGTTAAGGGAGGGCGTCTTTGATGTTTTGGTGGGAATTAATTTGTTACGCGAAGGACTGGATTTGCCTGAAGTGAGTTTAGTGGCGATCATGGATGCTGATAAAGAGGGTTTTTTGCGCTCTGACAGCGCCTTGATTCAGACTATCGGTAGAGCGGCTCGGCACGTTGAAGGTCGGGTGTTGATGTATGCTGACGTGATAACCGGCTCGATGAAGCGAGCGATTGATGAGACAAATCGTCGGCGAGAAGTCCAGATGGCCTACAATAAAGAGCATGATATTACGCCGATGTCTGTTAAGAAAGAAATTGATGCAGGCCTAAGGGCGATCATCCCTGAAAAAGAATCTGACAAAAAGTCAAAGATAGATCTCAAGAAGATACCTAAGGACGAGTATAAAGGCCTAGTGCGAGACTTGACGGGACAGATGGAGTTGGCTTCGGCTAATTTAGAGTTCGAGAAGGCCGCCGAATTGCGTGATTTGATAGCAGAAATCAAACAGCAGATGTAGGTATGCTAGATAATTTAGCATAGTTCTCATAGAGGTTTTTGGCTGTTTTGGTGTATAATATCCAGTATGACAAGTATTTCTTTGGGCGACCTTAGTCGCCTGGCTGATTTGAGCGGTTTAGATTTTACTGATCAAGAGCTAGAGTCGCTTATGGGCGATCTTGAAAAAATTATTGGTTATTTTAATGAGCTAAATGAGCTAGATACGACGGATGTTGAGCCGACGTATCAAGTTGCTGATTTAGAAAATATTTGGCGCGAAGACGTAGTTGAGCCGTCTGCTGTTACTCGCGAACAATTATTAGGCTTAGCGCCAGATCAGCTCGATAGTCAGATTAAAGTTCCAAAGGTTTTATAAATGAAGATTTCGGAGTACCTCGATAAGTCAGCTGTAGATAACGTTAAAGAAGCTTTAGATTTAGCCAAAAAATATCAAGACTACAATGTAGTTATTGAGCTGATTGAGGAGCGTGCGCTGGAGCGAGCTTTAGTTGTTGATAGGGGTGAGATAAGCGGTCGCTTAAAAGGCGTGCCGTTTATGGTTAAGGACAACTTTTTAACTCTTGGCAGTGCGACAACTGCAGCCAGCAAAATCTTAGAAGGTTTTCAATCACCTATTCAGGCAGCCGCTGTCGATAAGCTAGAGGCCGAGGGTGCTATTTGTATAGGCAAGGTTAATTTGGACGCGTTTGGTCATGGTGGATCCACAGAAAATTCTGCCTTTGGTCCAACAAAAAATGCCATAGACCCAACAAAAGTAGCAGGTGGTTCGTCTGGTGGATCGGCTGTGGCTATTGCTTTAGAGATTGTTCCGTTTGCTCTCGGTACCGATACGGGGGGTTCAATTCGTCAACCAGCCAGTTTCAACGGTGTAGTAGGTCTAAAGCCAACATACGGAGCCGTTAGTCGTTTTGGCGTAGTCGCTATGGCCTCAAGTACTGATACCGTTGGCTGTATAGCTAGCGATACAGATGATGTCGAAACGGTGATGTCAATTATCTCTGGACAAGACGAGCGGGATATGACTACTTTGGATGATTTTTGGGGGTCAGAGCCTGAGTCTTCTGGGAAGAAAATCGGCCTTATCAAACAGTTTATGACTGATGATGTTGATGAAGGAGTGCGCCAGGCGGTTCTAGGCTATGCTGATAAGTTACGCTCATTAGATTATCAGGTTGAAGAAGTGGATTTGCCGATGGCTAAGTATAGCTTGCCAATTTACTACATCGTTATGTCGGCTGAAGTAGCATCAAATATGTCTCGATATGATGGTGTTCATTTTGGGCGTCGTGCAAAAAATGCCAAGTCGCTAGATGATATCTATAAAAAAAGTCGAAGTGAGGGTTTAGAGCTAGAAAATAAGCGACGTATCATGGTCGGTAATTTTGTACTATCAAGCAAATCATATGAGGCTTATTATCTCAAGGCGCAAAAGGCTCGCACTCTATTGATTGGCGAGTTGAAGGACGCTTTGAGCAGATTTGATGTTTTACTTTCTCCAGTATCTCCAGCAACCGCTCCTCAAATAGGTGAAAACACCAAAGACCCCGTGAAAGCCTATTTGGCAGATCAGATGACGGCGCTAGCTAGTCTAGCTGGTTTGCCCGCACTATCTGTTCCAGCCGGAGTTGATAAAAATGATATGCCAGTCGGTGTCCAATTGGTAGGCCGTCAAATGTCGGACAGGTTGTTGTTAGACATAGCGAAACAGGCAGGAGAGAGCTAGACATGGATTGGACTCTCGTCTCCTTAGTCTCTGCTGCCATAATCATCGCACTGATACTTTATTTGATAATTCGTTTTTCACCGCAACCGCATGGTTTAGACAAAGAAAAATACCAATCTAAATGGCTAGAGATTGAAAGTAAATTTCAGCCGAACAGCATCGATAGTCAGTATATGGCGATCTTGAGTGCAGATAAGCTTCTTGATCAGGCGCTGAAAGAAACTAATTCAAAAGGTTCGACTATGGGTGAGCGCATGAAAAATAGACAGGGTGTTTGGTCAAATGCTAATGCCGTTTGGGCGGCACATAAGCTACGCAACCAAATTGCCCATGATGAACATGTGCAGATTAGCGATGCCACCGCTAAGCGAGCTTTGGCGAGCTTCAAGAGAGCACTAAAAGACCTGGAGGCTTTGTAGATGGGTACATATGACGGCTATGAATTGACGATTGGCATAGAGTGTCACGTTCAACTGGCTACAAAAACAAAGCTATTTTCAGCTTCGGACAATGATGCGCGAGGCAAAGAACCAAACTCTTGCGTATCGGCTATAGACTATGCTTTGCCGGGTATGTTGCCGGTGTTAAATCGCCAAGCGATTGACTTGGCCATCAAAGCAGGCACTGTTCTCAACGCTGAAATAGCCAAGGTTAGCCGATTTGATAGAAAGCACTATTTTTATCCTGATCTACCAAAAGGCTATCAGACTACGCAGATGTATCAGCCGATTATCATTGGCGGGTTTGTTGATGCGCCACTTGATAATGGATCAACCGTCAAGGTGCGGATTCACCATGCTCATCTAGAAGAGGATGCCGGTAAATTAACTCATTTTAGTGATTATTCGCTGATTGATCTCAATCGAGCTGGTACGCCATTGATAGAGATAGTTTCAGAGCCTGATATCCACTCGGCCGCTGAAGCTCGGGCTTATGCGACGGAGCTATACAGACTCATGACCTATGCTGGCGTGACTCATGGTGACTTATATCACGGCAATATGAGGTTTGATGTAAACATCTCGGTAGCTAAAAAAGGTGTTGATAGATTGGGCATACGAACTGAGGTAAAAAATCTTAATTCATTTCGTAGTGTTGAACGAGCCTCTGAGTATGAATTTAAGCGCCAAGTTGATGTTCTGGAGGATGGCGGTAAGATCGTTCAAGAAACACGTGGCTGGGATGATGATCAGCAGATTACCACATCTCAGCGTTCAAAGACAGATGCTCAGGACTATCGCTATATGCCTGATGCTGACATTCCACCAGTTGTTTTGAGTGAGCAGGAAATTGAACTCGTGAAAAATGAGATACCCTCCATGCCGTCAGAATATCGTGAGAGGTGGGCAGGGCTAAAACTAGACAGGTCGGTCATTGGTCGTATATTGGATCATCAGCCAGTAGCGTACACGCTTGATGCAATGGTTGAGCGTTATGGTGCTAGTGATTTAGTTCGACGGATATTTAATTGGTTCGCGTCTATGCAGGATGATGAGCTCGATATTGATGCGGTTGCATCTGGCTTGGTTGGGCCAGGGCGACTAGTTGAGTTGTCGCAAATGGTCGGTGAGAATAAGCTTAGTTCGACTAATGCCAAAGAGATATTTTTGATGCTTTTCGATGAGAAATATACAGGCAAACTCCCCGAGGAGATAGCCAAGGAAAAAAATATGATCCAGGTTTCTGACGAGGGGGCGATCCAAGGCATTGTCGACGAGGTGTTGACCGATCCAGCATCGCAAGCCTCAATCACTGACATCCGTGCCGGCAAGGACAAGGCCATCGGCTTTCTAGTCGGTCAAGTGATGAAGAAGTCTCAGGGCAAG
>CAZAOX010000003.1:0-25080 GCA_964486985.1 uncultured Candidatus Saccharibacteria bacterium | reverse complement strand
GGGTTTGCTAAAAGCCCTTTTACTGTCGGCAAATCCTGCATGAAACCATATGTATACTTACTAAGAACATCTCGATTCATCACAAAGATCTGCACCACGCGGTACATACCGATGAGAATCGGTAGCTGTATCAACATAACACCTATCGATCCAAATGGGCTGATATTGTGTTTTTTATAAAGCTCCATCATCGCTAAACCCTGAGCTTGACGATTGTTCTTGTACTTTACTTTAAGCTTCTGTAGCTCAGGCTGCATTTTTCTCATGGCTTTTGCCTGGTTGAGCTGTTTTTTAATTAGCGGCCAGAGGAGAAAACGAATTATTATGGTAAATATTACAACACTAATCCCAAAATCACTGCCTGGGACAATGGCATAAATCGCCATTAATAGATTTAGAATTGGCTGGACGATAACCGTATCAAATAAACTCAAAATTAATCCTCGCAGTTAGTTTATGAGGTTATTATAGCAAAAATATAGCTATTTATACAGACCAGCCTGAGAAAATAGCTGTTTTACTAGAGTACGCAAATCTTTATGTTCCATAGAATAAACCTCACCAGAAAACACCATAACAGCCACATCAAAATTGTCTTTAATGGTCGGAAGTTCGAGTCGAATTATCTCAAATAGGCGTCGGCGAACACGGTTTCGCCTGACGGCTGATTTGATAACCTTTTTACTAATGATCACCGCAAAGCGGTTGGTCTTTCGCCGAGGGTTATGTGAATATCTAATAGTTATGTGTGGAGAGCGAACTGATTTACCGTTTTTAAAAAGGTATTTGAGACTGCCATGGCCATGAAAACGATTTCTTTGAGATAACATTGCTTTACTGATTGTACCATTTAATAGGCGTAGTGTTGCCTAAAAATACTAAACACACCCCAGTGGGGTGTGTGGTAGTGATAATTAGATAGAGAGTTTTGCTCGCCCTTTTATCCGACGGCGCTTTATCACCGCCCTGCCCTGCTTTGAAGCAGTGCGCGCACGATAGCCATGAGTTTTTGCTCGGTATCGCTTGTGTGGTTGATGTGTTCTTTTAGGCATATTGTTATTTAGTTTAGCACTTTTAAGAGGTTTTTTCAAGGCGTAAAATATCGAACCTCGAAATCCCCACCCCCAAAGACAATATTAGGTGTTATGGTTGCCCTGACTTACCCATAGGAAGGCTTCGCGACCTGAGAGTAATATGGCTAGCTTAACTAGTGATGTGATGAAATATTTTGATTTTTATGTTTTGGTAAACCTTTTATCCACTCTATTGTGCTATTTATCCACACCATTAACAGTGGTGGTTAAGTTTTGTGGAAAAGTAGACCTCTGTTGATATATTTTTCATAATTATCTGTGGGGTTGTGGAAAACTTAGGATTTTTGTATACTTTAACCAATAGATTAAGCGAGGGAAAGTGAAACTAAATAACGTTTGGCAAGGTGTTTTAGGTGAGATAGAGCTAACCGTTCCTCACGCATCTTTTACTACCTGGTTTAAAAACACAGAACTACATAAAGCAACCAACGAGGTGGCTGTAGTCGTTGTGCCAAATATATTTGTAAAAACACAACTAGAAAAGAGGTTTAGTAACCAGGTTCTTGAGATACTCAACAAAGCCGGAATTAACTCAAAGAAAATCACCTTTTGTGTTAAAACATCAGCAAACAATCAAAAAAAAGCGGTTAGCCGAGAGTTGGAGTCTAAAGATGAAATTACAAAACCAGCTGACATAAAATTCGCTGTTTCACAAAAATCCAACCAAACAAACTTAAATAGTCGTTACACTTTCGACAACTTTATAGTTGGATCAAGCAACGATCTGGCTTACGCGGCGTCTCGTGCGGTTGCAGATAACCCTGGTGGCAAATACAATCCCCTATTTTTATATGGCGGAGCAGGTTTGGGTAAAACCCATCTAATCCAAGCGATTGGTAACGAGATAATCAAAAAACAACCAAAAGCTCGAGTACTCTATACAACAACTGAATCTTTTGTGAGCGAATTTTTAGAGTATATACGCTTTAAAAAACAGGGTTTTTCTGATAAATACCGCAATGTGGACGTATTGATAGTAGATGATATGCAGTTTATCGCCAACAAGGAAAAGACTCAGGATGAGTTTTTCCACACTTTTAATGATCTTCATCAAAACAACAAACAAATTATAATCAGTTCAGACAAGCCACCCAAGAGTATCCCCACCCTGACTGATCGCCTCAGGAGTCGGTTTGAATGGGGTATGTCGATAGATATTCAGATGCCTGATTATGAAACACGTTGCGCAATCATCACCTCAAAAGCCTCTCAGAGCGGGATGGAGCTCGACTCTGCGGTAGTTGAATATCTGGCATCAAATATTAAAACTAATATTCGTGAGCTTGAGGGGTCTTTAAATCAACTGCTTGCGTACTCAGAGATGAGGGGTGTTACACCGGATGTGGCTATCGCTGAAGGGATGATGATGAACGTAAAAAAAGCTCGTCCACAACATATAACCGCCAAGCAGATTATCGATAAAACCGCTAGATACTTCCAGCTCGACCCTAAAGATATCTGTAGCCCAAGGAGGGATAGATATATAGTAGTCCCGCGCCAGATAGCTATGTATCTACTAAGAAATGAGTTGAAACTCAGCTTTCCAGTGATAGCCAGAGAGTTGGGGCGAAAAGATCACACCACTGCCATGCACTCTGTAGAGAAAATCACAAAAGAAAGTAAACTAGATATGATAATACGAGAGCAGATTAATGATATACGAGAGCGTTTATATGTGTAAAACCTGCGAACAGTTTGCGGAAAAGGTGTGTGTTAGTTGTGATAATAGTTACACAGAAAACCAGATATTTATAAATTGTCCTACTGGGTGTGTGGATGTAGGTGAAGTTATCAGCAAACAATCCATAACAACACCACAAAACAATCCACAGTTTTTTTATCACTCGACCTCTGTCTTAACGAGATTTATGCCCAGTTTCCACAGAGCCTACTATATACTAAGATTAAATAAAGAAAGGTTTTAGAATAGATATATGAAGTTAAGTGTTACTCAAGAAAACCTAACTAAGGCATTAAGTAATGTTTCGCGTGTGGCTTCAGCTAGGAATGAATTGGTTATTTTAAATAACATACTTCTTAGGACGGATAATAATAGGCTGTTAGTAGCGGCAACAAATCTAGAGATAGCTTCTAAACAGTATATCGGCACAAAGATAAGTAAACCTGGGTCTATAACAGTTCCAGCAAGGCTGATAACCGATTTTGTAGCTAGTTTACCTACTGGAACGGTTGAGCTAGAGGTAAAAAACGATCATTTGTATATAAAATCTGGCAAATTTTCATCTACTATCAATGGTATGGTGGCCGATGAGTTTCCAGAGCTTCCAGAGATTGATGAAGATAAAACCATAGAATATAAATTTAAGGCCAGTGAACTTAAAAAATCATTATCTCAAACCATCATTGCTAGCAGTTCAGACACTACTAGACCTGTCCTAACGGGGGTTTTTTGGCACACAAGCAAGGGGTCGCTACTTTTGGCTGCAACAGATGGTTATAGGTTAGCTGAGAGACGACTAATGAAAGTTAAAGATGAGGTTAATGCCATAATTCCAACAACTACACTACAGGAGGTTTTACGTTGTTTGGGTGATAATAATGAGGACATTTCAGTTTTATTTGATAATACCCAGGTGTGCTTCAAGACACCTAGTTTAGAGATAGTTAGTCGGCTAATAGACGGTAAATTCCCTGATTATCAACAGTTGATACCTCAAAAATCAGAAGTAGAAGTTGTGTTATCAAAAGATGATCTCGGTAGAGTGACTAAAGTAGCTAGTTTATTTGCTAGAGAGTCTGGTGGTGGTATTACGATATCGACTTCAGTAGAAAAATCCACCCTGTCTATTCACTCAATAGCCTCAGAGCTTGGTGAAAACACCTCAGAAGCAAGCGCAGAGATAACCAATGATGGTGAAATAACGATCAACTCTAGATACCTACTTGATGCTCTCGGAGTGATTGGTGGAGATGAGCTCATGTTTGCCTTTAATGGAAAACTCGCTCCATGTATACTTCGAGAGTCTAAAAAAGACGCTGACTATCTGTATATAATTATGCCGATGAAGAGTTAGAAATTAATACTAGTGTCGTAATTATTAGCTTTACTTAAAACCTCAAACGGAACATTAGGGTTGTTGGCTTGTGTGACAACAAGATCGGGTTCTGTAGCTATAAACCAGCTGTTGTTTTTATATTCTAAAACAACCCTAAGGGTATCGCTTTTTGAGTAATCACCACCTTGATATGTTAACTTCGTGTAGTACCACCTACCATCATTAAGCATGCCTCCTTTATCTACTTTATAGAGGTGTATATTCGGAAATTCATTAGATAGGGCTTTGTATATACTATCTTTATGCCTGGTAATTAATTTATCATTTACACTGTCTTTATAGTTCGGTGTTATCTCAATGATGTTGTGTTTTTTCATGGAATCAATTTTAACAAAACCACCAGCATAGTCACCAACCCCTTTATATTCAACCACATAAAACTCACCAATATCTAAATCACTATCATGATTTAATTTATAATCTCTACCATTTTTTACATCCTTATATAAAACCTTAGAGTCTTCATACTCCCCTATTGATGTGTTTAAGACTATTTTTACAGACCTAATTTTTTCAGGGCTATATAAAACCCTAATAGATGATGATACTTGCACCTTAATAATTAGTAAATAGGCTAATATCATCACTAAGCCTATTAGCGATGATATAATTATTGCCTTTAGTCTTATTTTTATCACGTAACCTCTCTTCCTATAAGCTGTCCGAGTAAATTGGTCTTGGCGGTTCGAACCCATCTACATCACCGTCGGCGTACCTAATATCGAGGGATGTTGGGTCGACTCCAAGAGACCTAATCCAGTCAATAGCTTCTCTTCTGCCATCTGGAGTAGAGAGGCTAATTATTAAATATAACCTATCTAGGTCTTCATCAAACCCGTAATCTATTTTATATGGCCCATAGGTGTCGGTTTTGGGGAGGTAGTCTATGATAGGGTTTTGACTAACCGTGTTATTGTAGGTGGATTCTATTAGGTCGGATTGTGCGTTTTTCATCTTTGTAACACTTACGTTGTTTTTATACCATTTTTTTGCCTTTTCAGATTCTGGCTGGAGTATAGAAAAAAACCAGTTATTGCTTGCTGATACATATATTTTTTTATGAACACTTTTGAAGCCATCCTTCTCGATACTTATAGTGTGTTCTCCGGGTGATAGGTGAACGGTTTTAGGTTTAACTCTTTTTTTATCAATCTTTACACTAGAGTCGCTAGGGATCATATCTATAGAGAAGGCTATTAAGCCAAGGTTGTTTCGATAATTAACCACCAACACTGTCGACCATATAGCTATGACCAGCAAAAGAGCACCTATGACTAGGAGTATTGTTTTATTTGGGCCAATATTTTGTAGTCGATTTCTAAATAGCACGTAAGACTCCCAGGTTGTTTTTAGGCTGAGAGGCTGATGAGGGGGTGGCATTGACAGAAGGGACATCTTTTAACCGAAAAACTCTATGCTTAACATCACTATCTGATGTGGTTATAGGTGTAGATTTCATTGCACGTGGGGCTGATTTACCGGACAGCGCTCCAACCGCTGGTCCGTCGAACCCGTCTTTTTCCCCCACCCATAAATAAGTGTGTCCACCATCTTGTGATGAGTATATGACAATATCCCCCGGCTCTAAGTCTGCTGTGGATTTCACCTTCACTTCTTTATATTTTCCCTTGTCGTCCATAAGATATTTAATTTGCTCACCAATAGTGACAGGATAACTCCTATCAAAGCCACTTTCTCTCATAACATTAGAAACAAAAGAAGCGCTATCTGTGTAGCTATTCTTATCCACAACCTTATTTTTATCATAAACGGCTTTGTATTCTGGCTTAGGGTCTTTGTTGTTTTTAATAGTCGGCCAGGCGAAGTTTATGGCAGTAGTTACAGAGTCTCCAGTAACTGACTGGCCGCCACACTCATTAACGCCAATAGCCCCATCGGCGGTGACGTCACCATCTCTTAATCCATCTTGAGCTCCCCAGAAACTAACATGAACATGGTCATAATGATTGGCTGTTAGGCTACCTCTGTTTTCCATCATTTGCCCCTTCCAGCCCTTGGTTCCAGTGGGCGTCCCATCCTTCTTAAAACTATATGATCTTTGCTGCCAGATAATATAATATATACCAAAATTCTTTGCGTTGGCCTTAAGATACTCGAATATTGGATCTCCGAAAGCCTTATTTTTCGCCTTATCCATACCGCGACCACCACCGGTAGTCATGATATCGATAGCCAACCCGTCACCATGACCGTGACCACTTGTGTCTCTTGATGTGCTCGGGTGTCTGTAGCCACCTATTGTGTCAATGCCAAACTTATTGCCTACGTGGTCGGCTATCCTCTGTACATGTGGTTTTACACTACCGAGATTATATTTCTTTCCTCCTCCAGTATCGTTATCGTCAATCGATACGTCAATACATTCACATCCATCCTGGCTACTTATATTTCCCACAGTGGCTGAATTGTCTGCGTACGATTTAAGGGCTGTCATAGCTCCAACCACACGTTTAACCATATTTGGGGTTCCGGACCCCTCCATAGTGATATCAAAATACTTAGTAGCTTCTATAATGGTGGCTCCGACGCCACCGGGCCCAGCTTCTCGGTAAGTGTTAAAACCGTTTTCTGGCACCCTAGTGACGCCATAGGGTTTACCGTCGCCGCCCTTATCTATTTTTGTATTTAATCTACTTATAACCCCAGCTGAAGGTTTTTTATTTAGCATATCCATAACACCGGTGAGTGATCGATTGTTCATGTGCCACCAAACCAGTTGAAGTTGAGTTGATAGTTCGTGGATGGGTCCACTTATGCCCGCCTCTTTGGCATATTTGATAGCTAGGCTTCCAGGGTCCCATTGAACTATTCCCCAGGCACGACCACAACCATACCCGCTACAGGTAAGCCCAGACGGATCTTCTAGGTTCCCCCCGCCTTGAGATAGGGTGGGGTTTCCTTTTGACTCCTGAAAGATATTTCCCACGATGGCCGCAGCTTGTATGTCGCTCAGACCTTTCGATTTGAAAAAATTATAAATCTTTTCGAGATTTTCTGAACCAACGAGTACGACTGGTCCACTAAGCGACCCGTAATCATCTACTTCGCATTGATAGTCTTCTACAGAAAAAGGTATAGTGTTCAGCTCATAGAACTCCTCAAGAGTTTCACGACTAGGGGTTAAAGCAGACTCTCCCTCGGCTGAGACCTGGTGAGAGCTTAGTACGATAGATACGAAAACTAATATTGTGACTATTGGGATTAACATAGCCCTATACCAGCAGGTATCCACCCTATGGGTGCGGTGGCGGCGAGATAGACCAAGCTTTGGCTTGTCGTTATGTTTATAACTAGTAGGTATTTTACTTAACCTCCAGATACTCACGATTAACTACCCTTCGGACTATAGGTGAAGTGTCCCGCATCCCAGTGTTGCGTTTGCCAGACATCATCCCAGAACCCATAGCATCGATTATCATTCTTCCCGTCATTGCCTGAGCCACTTCCTGATAAGCATCTTTTTATCCATGACTTAGCACCCCCATCTACTATATCAATAGAATATCCAAGGCCATGGTTGGAGGCAATAACATTAGTTGTCCAACTTCCTCCGGGGTAATTCAACCACGATTCGTTTGGCTCGCAGTACTTAGTGTAGAGATCTTCTTGGTTTTTGGATGGACTATTTCTTCCGCCCTTGAAGAAAGAGCATTGCTCAAAGACACTTCTGTATCCAATTGATCCCTGTAGGACTTTTCCTGTTTCCTCTTTGTACTTTTTAGCTAACTCGTATAGCGATAAGGCGGCCTCCGCATTGACTACCAACTTATCAATACCAAGGGACGACGAGCCTCTGTACTCCTTTTTTTTCCATTCACCAATAATACTAGCAGTGGTGTCGGGAATCGCGCAGAGCGTGATATTTTTTTCAGTTCCAGACTTTTTCTCAAGTCCTAAATTTAAAGGAACATTTTCTATGCCAAGTTCTTGTCCTGGACATTCACCGCCATAATCGTAACCGATAGGAAGCTGTTCGTTGCCAACATTTTTATCCTCGTCCCTCATAATTGTGGCTACTTGATAATCTAAAAGAAATACTGGTATGGCAAGGAGAGATCGCTTGTTCGTAATTCCAGGCATGTCCTCTATATAGTCATCATTTTCATAATTATCACTTTCGGCAGCTTCATCATAGGCGCACTTTCTCTCTTTTTCTCCAGTATCTGGGTTGTCCCATTCAAAACATTGTATATTGAGGTCGTTGTCCAGAGGATCTTCATCCCTAATATGGGGAGTTTTACTTACTATGCATCCAGATGCGTTTAAGAGATACATGCCAGACCCGGGATCTCCACAGGACTCCATGAAGTCTGTTAGAGGGGTGTTAGGTTTGATGACCCCGTTGGCTACAAGGTCGTCTAGGCCATCGTTTTCGCCTATCTCCTTGTGTTCATCTACCCAGCCTTCGTCTATCATTATCTGGAGGGCTTCGTCTCGGTCCATCGCATCTTGCTCTCTTGTAAGCCCTACACAGGGAACACCAGCCACGGTGATAGCAGGAGTAGTGTCTGGGTCTCCCGTATCTAACCCCCATTCCTCTGCATAGCTGCACTGAGTGATAGACAGCTTAGTTGCAGCTTGAGCGGTGTCGTTTGATATTAAACCAAATGAAGTGGCTGGGAGATTGAGAATACTTGATATTACTGATGATAATCCGTTGCCGTAATATCCGCCAGCTAGAGCTGCCATCCGTGTGTTGTGTACGATACTGCCAAGAAATGTGTATTTACTTGATATATCGAACGGGCTGAGAGTGGCAATATCTACCTCTTTTTCGAAATCCCTAACCTCTTGCATCATTGCGGCGTTTTCGGACACGGCAGACATACTTAATACGTTTTCGTACCTAGCCATGCCACCTGCATTGAAGAAAGCTCTTGCAGCGATACCCATGACAGTCCCAGCGTCTTCACCGCCGTTTTCTATAGCCTTAACTATATTGTCGTTTGTCATTAGATCCTCGAGTATGGTAGTGAGAGTGTCTTGAAGGACGTGTTTTGTGGTGGCTATAGCTACTTCTGTCACCATCAAGGTCGCGGCCGTGTTTAGGAGCGGACCAACTATCGACATTTCGGATACTATATTTATCGCCATATTTGCAGCAATAGCTGTATATATTGCGGTTGGACTCATGATGGTGTTGCACATAGATCTCCACATCTCGTTTTTATCTAGTGCGTTAGGCCCGAGCACGAGCGGGCTAGTGAGTACTTTGTATCCCGGGCTTAAATCTTCTGGTACTGGTAATTTGTTGTCCCCTATCCCTAGGGCCGCGAGCAGATAGGCGGATTCGAGCGCGGACTTAGCTGCTTTACCGTGAGCTACACTCCTTTCTTCGTCAGAGCTATAGACCCTTTTAGTTAGATATCGGCCAACTGTATCTTTATTGTCTTGGGTATATTCTTCATAAAAAGCTCCTCTAGCCATAGACCCTGGCGTCAATACGACATCCATCAGGACTGTAATCGCTTGAGCTAGCTGAACTTTGGCATAACTTGACGCTACAAATCCAGGCATTTTTACGGCGATACATCCACCAAGTGCAACCATGTAAGCTACTCCCGCTTTCCGGCCGCCTCTTAGTTGTTTAGTGACTTTACCCTGAAGCTTCTCTAGCGAAGCGTCAACTTGCTTTATTCCAGGGACTTTTTCTCTTGCCCACGAAGAAACCCTGTCCGTCAGCGACTTACCGAGTATGCCGCCTCTAAGAAATCTACCATCTTTTGCAACGCCTATTTCTCTGTAAAACTTACTAGCAGTCTTGCCTCGCCACGCTTGAGTCCCGAGGTTTTTTATACCTCTTTTTCCGCCCAGTACCCTACCGGCAACTTCCCTGTTGTTCTTATCAAGTAGAAAAGAGGGCATCTCTTTGGCAGATTTTGTGAGAGTACGGGGTTTTTTGCCAGGCCCCATGTCGATTTCATAGTGAGTAGGGTTATGGGTTGGCTTAGCTCCTGGTTTAGGGGCTTGACCGTCTTTGAATATAGGTTTGACACCTCTTTTTTCAAGCCTGTCCAGTGTGTGCTGAGAGATAGTATCCATTTTGTCTCTAATGGCGAGGGTTGATTCAGTAGCCTTTGGGTTGCCACCTTTTGCGATATCTTTAACAAGCTGGTGATTAAGCCTTCTTTCCATCGTTTTGGAGGTATTGTCGTTTACGTCCGATAGGCCGCCCATGAGAAAAGACTCAACCCCTGTCTGGAGAGCGACCATAATACCTAAAGCACCGGAAATAATAGTACCAACAAGGGCTACTATGGCGGGCGCCATACCTTTTCTCCTAAGAACGTTCTCCTTTAGGGAGTCTTTGCCGGACAGATCAACACCCCACTCATCTGCTGGCCCCTGAGCCGACTCTTCAGCGCTCTTTAGGTCATCTGTATTATCTACACCTATATTGCTAGCCACGCCCTGATCTCGAAGTTCCGCCACTGTCTGGTCATACCTAGCCAATTCGTCTGGGCTGGTGCCAGTTTCTTCATCTTGTTTAATTGCCATATTCATTTTATATACTAACTATACCTTATATTCTATGCGGTGTTAAGTTGAAGGATTTGTGTTGATTAGGTTGTATTCGGTTGGACTGGCTTGAATTTGGATGTGAACATGGTTTTGGCCAGCGAAAAATAGACCTTGACCTACTGGGAAATTAGCTAGCCTTTTTTGCTCCTCTTCGGTCAACCGGAACACTCCTGCGAGGACATCAACTGCGCTTGGAGATTGCTTAAGCAGTAGCTGAATCGATGAGTTGGCGACAATCGCTCGACCCATCTTACTACCCATAAAGTCTTCAACATCTTGAGTTATGGTTGTTAATCCGAGTTGGTATTTTCTAGCTCGTTTGGCCAGTGAGAACAGGAAGTTGGCAGAATCTTCGTAGCGCATTAGTTGCCAAGCCTCATCGACTATCAGCATGCGCTTCTTCTGATCGGTTCGAGTGATATTCCAGATGTGGTTTAGGACGATATACATAGCGACTGGTCGAAGTTCATCTTCTAGGTCACGAATATTGAAAACCACCATATTGTTGTTGATGTCGATATTGCTTTGTTGAGAAAAGATACCTGCAAACGTACCCGTAGTGTATTTACGGAGTCGCTGTGCTAATCCAGGACCAGAGCTCCCCATATGAAGAAGTGTGTCGTATAGATCAGAAATGGTTGGGGGTGTTGAGTTGTGAGTAAGCGGATCAGAGGTTATGCCGACCCTAGCGTAGGTATCAATTAAAGCCTGGTCGATATCGGCTTCTTCTGCTGGGGATAACCCAGAGACTATTTGGCCATCTGCTGTAGCCTGTGCTCCACCAAGCATTTGTCTGAGTAGACCATGCAATGTGACGATGTTTGCCCTTAACGAGTCGTCAGCCTCATCTGTATCAATTACTCTTGGCAGGTCGAAAGGATTGATGCGAGTATCGCTATTTAAGCTGAGACGAATATAACTACCACCAACTGCATCTGATAGTTTCTGGTATTCGTTCTCTGGGTCAATAATCAATACATCTGTGCCGGTCATCATACTGCGTAAGGCCTCAAGCTTGACAGTAAATGACTTACCAGCACCCGATTTAGCGAAAACTACCATATTGGCGTTTTCTAAAGAGTAGCGGTCAAATATGACCAGTCCATTATTGTGCATATTGATGCCATAAAGCACGCCCTTGTCGTCGGTTAGGTCCGCAGAGGTAAACGGGAAACTTGTAGATATGGCACCAGTATTCATGTTTCGGCGAATTTGCAACTGATCAGTCAGCTGTGGGATTGTACTGTTTAGCCCTTGTTCTTGTTGGCTGGAGGCTACCTTACTAAAGACTAGTTGTTGGCCAAAGATTGTCTCTATCTTGTGTTGCATAAAATCAAGCTCATCCAGATTGTCGGCATAGATAGTCACATACAATCCATAACGGAAGAATTTCTCAGAGCCAATTTGTAATTGATCACGAAGCTCCTCGGCGTCGCTTAGAGCTGCCTCTAAACCGGGATCTCTCACTTTGCCTTTTTCGGCATCAACATTCATAGAAGCTTCAAGTTGGGTGACTTTTTTTCGGAGATTGTTCAGGATGACCTGAGTATCAACCGGATATATGAACATACTAATATCGAGCACTTCGTCAATATTAATAATTGAGCTAAGCCAGCCAGTATAAATTTGCCTAGGGTATCCATATATGTAAATTGTTCTGCCATATTTTGAGCCTAATCTAAAGTGGCTGGACGTAAATTCTATACTGCTTGGTGCAATAAAGTCTCGTAGCGTCCTTACTCCTGCCAAGAAGGCCTGTTCAACTTCAGCTTGTTCACGAGCCAACTGCTCAGCTACAAGATCGGTTTGGGTGTTTTTATTTTTTTTAGCCACTTAGGTAGTATCTCCCTTTCGAACAAAGCTAGTCGTCAAGCTGTCTGTTTGGAGTGAGGACATCGGCTGTCTTGAGGATGTGTCAGGGTTGTATGACTGATAAAATAGTTCGCTAACCTCTCTTGTGTCAAGTCTTTTAGAGGAGACGCCGAGCTGATATAAACCACTCGTCACCGATTCAATACGATTACGTATCTCATCTTTAGCCTTCTCGTAGGACGCTTGGTCTATTTTTGTTACGGCTGGCTCCTTATTTCCGCCGAATACACTGTCAAACAATCCTTTAGCTTGTTTTTTTATCTCACTTAGGTCTCCTGCTGGATAATAGGGCACTACGATGAAAAAACTTTTGTCCATAATGTTTGCTTCTTCCGCCAGTGCGTCGATGAAGCCTACGTAATCATCCATTAGCACCCCCAGCAGCATATTGTCCTGGGATCTTCTAATATCTAATAAACGATCTATATAAGGGCTAATATCTATTTTTTTTGATCTAATCAATACCTGAACTGGAAAGTATAATGAATTAAGAAAATTTTGGTAGGCGTACTCTACCCCCTCTCTTTCTCGGGAGCTCATTAGGTCAAAGTTGATTGATTCACACTGAACAACTGCGCGGAAGCTCCCATCGTTCATCACCACCAAGTCCTCGCGCATTTCGGAGAAGATCAGTGAATTTTGTGCACTACTTGAACTTGCGGGTCTGCCTTTGGGTGGGCTATCTATTTGGGGGGTGGATTGAGGTGGAGTTAGTGTTGGCTCACTAGGCTGTTGATTACCATCAAAAGAGCCTTGCTGAGGGGCTGGTTGCTGAATGAGCTGTTGAGTATAGTGTTGATTATCCGGTTGCATATCCCACCTATCGCAATGAAATCACTACTTCCTCCTCAGCCAGTTTTCTTTCTTTTTGCATGAGACGATTAGCTTCTCGTTGAAGAGTCTCTATAGTGAGGTCGTTATGATTGTTTGCCAAGTCTACTATAGCAGGAGAGACTGTCGTTTGGCTAGGGCTACTTGGGGAATTGGCGAGAGGTTGGACAACAGACTGTTGCATTGTTGGATATGGGTTGATAGTAAGATTTTTGATATCAGAGGATTCTGAGGATGGAGTGGTTGATACTGGAGTATATATAGGTACGGATGGTGTTTGTTGTACTGGTGGCTGAATTGATGTATCTGGGTGGCTAGAGGGTTGTTGCATTTGATTGATGATATTTTGTCTATACTGTTGATTGGATTTTTCCATTAATCCACCTACAGACATGGCGCGAGCACCACCTTCGTCAAGGGGGTCGCTAATAGCCTGAGCTTCGTGATAAAGATCATCCTTCATGGAGGTGTTTGGATTTGACACTCCTCGAATCGACCATCCTTGACTATCGACAAGATTAGCCAGATAAGATAGCCTCTTATCGACCTCATCTCGACTGAATTGTTTGTCTAAAATACTATCATCTGTCTTGAGTGCGGTAATTTCGATTGTCGATTCTTGTCCGTCTGGCTGCCATAGCCTAATTTTTGGTTTCATTATAAAAGAGATAATAGCAGCTAGGTAAACTTCCATAGGCTGGTCTTTGCGTAGTGGCATGGCCAGGACTCCAAAAAAAATAGCCACAGGTAGCGGGATGATAACTAAGGGCAGTAGCACTTTAGATAGAGCATAAGCTATACCGAGTGCCATAGCGGTAATAATTAGGAATATAAACTGTTTAAAGCTAAATGGGCCAAGAAGTTTATCTTCAGCTTCAACATCTTGAGGAACTTTATAAACAGCCATAAGCACTATTATAGCAAAATAAATAAAGTAAATTTAGAGGACGGCCTACCTGCTGGAGTGGACTGGCTATACCGAAAAACCTTACAGCTAGTCTAGCTATGGGCTACCCGGGCCTGATCCGCTACCGCCTGAGCCTCTAGCTATGGCCTGGTACCACTCTAGAGTGCTTCCACTCATTCTTTCTGCGAGTCTAGGATCGTTGATTAAGGCCTCAGCCTCTTCTGCGGTTGGGCCGCCCCTTCCTATCACGGCTCCGTTTTCGTCTTTGTACTCATGGGCAGCGGCGCTTTCCAGAGCTCCAGCCACCTGAGTTGCCTTTTCTCCTGTAGAGAGGCCTCTGTATAGATCCGCAGCACCTTTGTTGTAATCCTCCAGGGTTGTACGATACTCATTGGATTTCTCGGGATCATCAAGATGATTCTTAGCTGCAGTACCGAACGCGGATAGTCCAACATCCTTGCCTTTTAGAGCACCCAACTCTTCTGCCTCGCGCCGGCTAGTGATCTTACCACCTTTGCTATAGTGTTCTCTTAGTATCCCCATTCCGTGAGAGCCTTCTTCTTTCAGGGCCTGTATAGCCTTCACCCTAACCATAGCATTATTAGAGCTAAGGGCTGCTGCTGCGTTACGGCCATATTCGTACTCAAAGATATCGTCAGCAGCTTTTAACTCTGCTTCATCTACGGCATGTTGTGCAGCGTAGGACCCACGATCAAGACCCAGTGATCTTCCGATATCTGACCTGTCTAGACCAGAGAGCAGGCCTGTTGTTCGTCTTTTGGCTTTTCTCATGGCTTTGCCGTGTTGCAGGCCACGCGATACATCCCCAAATCGTGAACTGTCTGAGTACTGCTTAGTAGCCTCCTGAAGTTTTCCTCCAGCACTATTAATAGCTGCGCCTAACTTACCTGTAGCGTTGAGTGCGCCTTTTGCTAATGGCCAAATCGCCACGAGGGGCACAACAGAGACAACAATACCAATTATTTGCATAACAACATCTGTTGCGGACCCGACAATAATATGTGATGCAAGATTGCTACCTCCCCACACAAGTCCGATAATAGGGAAAAGAAGGAGCATTCCAAGCATTAGATCTTTCCATTTTTTAAATAAAACTTCAGTATTAGGCAGAATCATTGAAGCAAAAGCTAGAGGCGACACAACCACGAGCAATAGAACTATGGCCTTTCTGGCGATAAGCATTAAAATCACCATAATGACAGCTACCACCCCCACAAGAAGGGATCCTAGCAGTGTAGGTAGAGCCGCCCACAGAGCGATTGCTCCACCTGCGGACAATGCCAGTACTGCCACAGTAGTTTCACCTACGTCAACCGCTGAGCTGAATCTTATATCATCATCAATCCCCGCGAGAGAAAACATGTTCGATAAGCCATACCCAAGCATGTTTGACAGGTCAACGAAAATTGCAGATATATAAAACGATAAGTTGACCACAATTGCTAGAATAACCAGTCTAGGCAAGAGCTTTTTAATTCCATAATTTGAAATTCCAACGTTTGAAACCTGAGAAAATACTATTACCAAGAAGGCGATAACAAAGAGTATGTTCGCTAGGTTTCTGAAGCCACCCCAAGCTTCTTTTGTTTGGTCGTTTGATATGAGGCTACTCTCAATTTCTAAGAATTGTTTTGAGATAAAGTCCATTGACCCCTCGACTATATTAGACAAAGTCATCATAAGGGGGCATATGATATGTGCCATCCCGCCGTCTACCTTACAGGAGTTGTCGTCTTCTATCTCACCATCCTCCAGGGAGTCGGCATCTAGCTCCGAGTTTTCTGAAGCCTCACTCAGGGCCTTTTTAACAGCCTCTTCGTTTAAACTGTAATTATTTGCGATACATTTGACTAAGTCTGTGTTTTTTGACAAATCGTTATTTATGGAACTTGTCTCTTTCTGGGCTGACTGAGCTATGAGACTGACGGCTTTATTTAATTGAGACTGGCATTTATCGATATTGTCGATATTTAACCTCTTTGCTATATCTTTGGCTATTTTAGAAGATTGATCTTTTATGTGACCTGAATAGATGTGGGCCGCGAAGGCCCCCGCATTTTTAGATAGGGTGTTGCCTATGCTCTCGCAGGAGACGTTATTTGACCCGTTTCTAGGGAAATCCAGAGAATACGCACGAATACCTGTTTTTTTCTCGGCAAAGTAATCAACACTCACAGTTTTACCGTCAGTTCCTGCTACAGTAACTTTGTATCTCCATTTTACCTTTGACTTACCATCATTCAGGTAGTCCTGAGTGCCTGTCGCTACTTCTGCGTTGCATTGTTTATTCCAGTACTGCCAAGCAAAAGCATAATCGAGAACAGGGTTATTTGTGGCACTAAGAGATGTTCCAGAGCGTTTCTTTTCTCTACCTACTAGTGTATTATAGGCGGATCGAGCAGACTCCTTTCTAAGCTGATTATAATCACCTTCACCACATTTCTTGGGAACATGCTTTGTATTGCGCTCGTAAGAATAAGATATGCCACCTAGTTCGCAGTACATGCTAACGTAATCGTTATAACCAAAGTGGGCATAGGTGGCTTGGGCGACTTCGCTACAGTGATATTTTCCATTACCAGGACTCACGACATAGCCGACCCACACACTGTTCCAGCCCCATTCACCATTTTTTATATCAGCAGTCGTTTTAGCATTACCGTCTTTTTCGCTGCGCTTTGACATGTTGCCAACGGCTATACACTCATGCATAGCCTCAGCCAGAGAACGACGCTTAGTGTGGTCAACTATATTTTGGGGGACATTAGCAACTTTTGCGGAAGTGTCATCGGCCAGGGCGAGCTGCGGACTAATAGCTCCAAAAAATAGAGACAACAAAATAGCTATCACTGCAAAAAATGAAAATCTGCGACTTGCTGGCTGGCGAGAAGATGGTTTTAGATTGCCCATAGCTCATTAAGAAGTATACCATAAACACATTGCAACTCATCAATAGCTCGTTGTCTAAAATACTCACAAACGAGGCCTAAACGGCTAAGGTTTAAGTTTTAGCCAATTAAGTGTGCGGGCGCTGATTGCTCGGCCTAGTTTTTAGGCGTCCACACAGAGTTTTCGCCATCATCTCTGATGGCAAGATCAAGTTGAGGCTGAATAGGGAACCCCGCATTATTGGTGGGGATTTTAAGTTGGATCTTAGCGGTACCGTCTTGTGCGTTGTTTCCTTCGAGGATCTTCATATTTTTTTTGATATTTTCCTGATCCATTAGTTTTATTCCGCCGTCATCGCCAGAAAATAGAGACATAAGAGCAGCTTTTAGGTTAGATAACCTCCTGCCAAAAGTACTAGGCCTATACCAGCTATCATGGTTATATCCTGGGACTTTTCCATGTTTCCATTCTTCAGGGTAATCTTCGTAAAACCATGCTTCAAGACCGCGACCAACCATCTTCTGTTGTTCTTTTGGTGATAGTTTGTCAGAAATGCCTGAATCAAGGGGTAGTTGGCCTATGACAGTGAGGATTTCAATGACTTGGTCGGCTATATCTTCGACACTGTCTGATTTGGTGGCCTTAAGTGGGTTTTTGCCAGGTTTATTCATCTGTGACTGGATGGGATAAACATCTTCATTGAGGCCAAATTCAGAAAAATACCTTAGAATAATATCGAGTGGCTCTCTACGCTTTGCTGGTGAAAGCTTTGCAAACTCAGCATCGCTTATCTTGTGGTAGACTTCAATAATTTTTTCTTGAGCTTCATTATAAAGCTCGTGCAGTCTCTCAAACTCAGCATCACTTCGTTCATTTGGGGAGTTTGTACCGACCTGCTTTTCGGCGGCCGCTTCTTTCTCTCTATCTATTTCATTAAACATTTCTTGTTGCTCTTCTTGATACTCTTCACTGGCAAAGTATCTAGCATCATCTGTTCTTCCGCAAGCTGGGAGCAGAAGGCCGGACACTCCCAGGCCGATTGCTTTCTTAAGAAAGTCCCTGCGACTATTCGTTTCGGGGGCACCTGCCTCTTGATCAGTCCCACCTTGATCAACTTTTGGGACATTATCTCTAAAAAATTTAAACATAATAACTATCGCTCCGCTTAATTTAACTATTCAATGGATTAACTCACCATCTGATATTACTATAGCACATAGGATGAAAATAAGCAATAGATAAACGAATGGTCTGGCGAGCGTGGTTTGTTACTGTTTTATTTTCAGAAAGGGTGGGCGTTTGATAAATTGCTAATAATTTAAAAAATACCCATCCCCTACTAGGATGAGCATAATACCTGGCGCGCCCGACCGGATTCGAACCGGCGATCTCCTCCGTGACAGGGAGGCGTGATAGGCCAACTTCACTACGGGCGCATGAGCTTCAACTTTACTAGACTATCATGTATCTGGGGCTTAGGCAATAAGTTTGCTTTTTTGTGACTAGTGTTTTATATTTTAAAGATAGGTATAGCTTTAGCAATATGTCAATAAAAATTGTCACTATGAATTCGATACTCTTGGTTGCTTTATCTTTGTTTTTCGCCATAACCCTTGCACCCTCGGTGTTGGCAGAGGAATGTGGTGAAGCAACAACAACCGTTTTAAAGTGCGATAAAAAAGATCCTATAATTGATCTAGCAAAAAATGTAATTTTTATATTGACTGGCGGTATTGGCGTTGTAGCTGTAGGTGCCGTAATATATGGAGCTATCGCCTATTCATCCGCAGGGGCGACGCCCGATACTGTGAAAAAAGCCAGAGATATATGGGTAAACGTTGTGCTAGGTCTAATATTGTTTGCCTTTATGGTGGCTATTTTGGGCTTTTTAATTCCGGGAAAGGTGTTTGGCTGAATGACTAGGTCGATTTTATCTGTAGCGCTATTGGCAATGTCTTTTTCGATGGCTTTTGCGGCTCTAGTGCCAAACGCAGCTTATGCGGCCTCTTGTCCCAGTGGTAAAATATTGACACTAAAGCCCTGGTATGATGGATTGCTCGAGGGTGATTGTAGCGTCAGGAGTCCTGGAAGCGATAAAACGGAACAATCTAAGTTTATCTGGAGAATAGCTGTAAATATTGTTGAGGATTTACTGCAAATTGCCGCCTATGTGGCATTTGGATATGTGATATATGGTGGGTTTACGTTCATAACTAGTACAGGGTCGCCAGATAGAGCCACTGCCGGCAGGAAAACGCTGATAAATGCCTTAGTTGGACTGGTCGTAGCTATCGCTGCGGTTACCTTGGTAGATTTAATAGCCAGAGTGGCGCTGGGGATCGGATAAGTGTTTTATAGTTTGTTCACATGGCTGGCGGACATGTGGCTATTGGGCTTGTTGGGACCAGCAAAAGATATCGGTATCCCCGACACAACACTAAACGCTGGCAGGATAAAAGGCATCTTGAACGTGGTATATCTCATAGCTACTATAGTAGCGGTAATCGTTATTATTATAGCGGGTATCACTTTTAGCACATCTTCTGGCGATTCTGGGAAGGTTAGCCAAGCTAGGAACGCTATCATATATTCAGCCATCGGTTTGGTCGTGGTAATCGCTGCCTATGGCATAACCGCTTTTGTGGCGGGGAGTTTTTAGATTATGTTGAGGAGCTTAGCGGCTGGACTTGCTTCCGTGGCTATAGCCGTGCTGCTTGTACTCGGTGCTGCTGGCGTGGTGTCAGCAGTAGATATATGGGGCGGTGGTGGCTGTGATGGTGCTAAGACTGATTTATGCGAAAAGAAGAAAAGCGGTAAGAATAACATAGCTAGTGTTATTAGACCGATAATTGAGGTTTTACTGTATATATCTACGATAGTGTCGATTATTGTTATCGTCACAGCTGGTATCAGGTACGCCACTTCTGGCGGTGATTCTGGCAAGGTAACCTCATCTAAAAATACTCTGATGTATGCGGTTGTTGGGTTTATAGTGTCTATTTTAGCGCTAGCAATTATTCAGTTTGCTTATAGTATGGTAATATAATGAAAGTATTCCGCTATTAAACATAGTCATTCACTTTGTAGCGTTATCTAATAATATAAAACAGGAGAATAAAAAATTATGAAAAAAATTATTATCGGAGCTATACTGGCCACGCTGATGGTTGGCGGGGCTATTGGTATGATGGGTGCGGTGGGGGCAACTGGAGTTGATGACGCCTTAGATATTATGGAGAAATCGTCACCAACCCCTAATGCGGATGTTGAGTCTGTAGTTAAGATAGTGATCGATACCATGCTTTATATCATAGGTATCATTTCGGTGATTATGATAATTTTTGGCGGTATAAAGTACGCCACCTCTGCCGGAGACACATCCAAGGTAACCTCGGCTAAGAACACATTAATCTACTCGGTAGTAGGTCTTTTGGTGGCGATATTAGCCTTTGCTATTGTTAATTTTGTCTACAATAGTGTTGCATAGAGAATGATAGCGTATGCGTTATAATATACATAGGTGTAAATTTGTGGTATATTTAGAAAATAATTAAGCACTAAGAAAGGGTTTAATATGTTGAAGAAAATAGGATTTTCTATACTAGGGATGGTCGCGACGTTAGTCTTGGCTGTTTCAGTGTCTGGGTTGCTCGGCGGTGATTCGGCGTCTGCCGTAAGCCTTCAAGAAGGGATAAATCAGTCACAGGGCGCGGGCACACCCGATTCGCTTGATGGCGATGAGGGCATAGTAACCACTGTTATCAATATCATACTCTATGTAGTTGGTATAATATCGGTTGTCATGATCATCTTTGGTGGCATCAAATACGCCACCTCTGCAGGAGATACGGCTAAGGTGACCTCAGCCAAGAATACTCTTGTTTATGCGGTAGTCGGACTCTTGGTGGCGGTATTTGCATTTGCCTTGGTCAACTGGGTCCTCAAAGGTGTTGGCGCTGGAGAATAGCCCAAGAAGAGATATACATAAATAAAAAGTTCGTGATATAGCCCCGCGGAAATTATCTGCAGGGGCTATATCATTTAGCATAATACCCTGCCCCTGTATCGATATATAAAAAACCCAGTATCAAAACTACTGGGCTTTTTATGGTTTAGTATTTAGCTACTGGACTGAGATCTTGATAGCCTTTTCGCGTTCGATTTTCTCAAAGGTGATAGTTAGAACACCATCTTTGAGCTCTGCTTTGACAGCCTCTTCTTTGATAGGCACTGGTAGTGCTAGGGTTCGGTTAAATTCACCCCAATAACACTCTTGGATGTGCCATTTTTTAACATTAGTCTCGTCGCCACTAGATAGAGTGCCGCTGATGGTTAAGATGCCATCAGATATACTAACATCAAGGTCATTGCGGTCAACGCCAGCCGTTCGAGCCTTGATAACTAGGTCGGTATCGGTTTCATAAACGTCGACAGCTAGTTGTCCAGGGAAATCCCCCTCTTCTTCGTCCCAGCTAGCGTCAGTTTGTGGCGCGCTTGTAGTATCGTCAGCACCAGAGACGTCGTCGTCAGTTAAAAAAGCTGCGGCTAGGTCGTCCCCCATCAATAAATCGTCATTTTGCTTTCTCGCCATTGATTAGTTCCTCCACTTTTTGGCTCAAGTTGACATAGTCACTATAAAGTATAGCTACTATCTGTCGTATAATCAACTAAAGACAGCCTAAAACGTAAAAAATACAATGATAAACCGACTATTATCACTAATCGCCCCTCACCACTGTTTGGGATGCTCCGAAGTAGGTTCAATTTTATGCAATTGTTGTAAAAATAACATTTATGATGAGCGTTTTGATAACTGTATTGTTTGCGGTATTCCCACTCGAAATGACAACCTCTGTGCCAGCCATAATCAGTCCTACAGTCGCTTCTGGTGCGTTGGCCATCGTGAAGATACACTAAAGCTCATCATAGACAGTTTGAAGTTTTCTAGAGCAAGAGCGGCTGTTCAGGATTTGGCTGAGCTTTTGGATTATAGTTTGCCCGACATACCCGAGGTGGTACTGGTGCCAGTACCGACAACTCCTCGCAATATCCGTATCCGTGGTTATGATCACATGTTGCTGATAGCTAAAGAGCTAGCGAAAAGGCGTAATTGGACGGTCTCTCCCCTATTGCAAAGGCGCAACAACACAACTCAGCATTTTGCCAAAACAGCTACTATCCGCCGTCAGCAAGCTAGGGAGTTTTTTGAGGTACGGCAGACTGATTTTGAAAATAAACCACACTTGGTGATCGACGATATCTTTACTACTGGAGCGACTATCGAATCTGCCTGTCGATGCCTCAAAGATGCTGGCGTAGGTGAAGTTTGGGCAGGAGTAATTGCTCGGCAGAAAACATCTTAAGAATGGTGGTATTTACCACTGTTGGCGATGTCTTGAGCTCGGTATAACTGTTCAGCCAGGATAAGTCTAACGAGCTGATGAGGAAAAACTAAACGAGAAAGTGACCAGGTAAAATCTGCTCGAGTTCGCACCTCTATGGATACCCCATGAGCTCCGCCAATCACAAAAACAAGCTTTCTCTGAGTTTGGCTAGCAACGAGGCTAGATAGCTCTGGTGACGAAAGGTTTTTGCCTGTTTCATCAAGCAGGATGACGAATTCATCAGGGGATATCTGACGTAACAGCCGCTCCGACTCGTCTTTAGGCGCTCCTAACGGGTCTTTTTTCGAAGGCGGGATAATTTCCATTTCAGCGCTAAACTGTCCACGTAGACGCTCTAAATAGCGTCCTATCCTCTGCTCTAGCCAGGGTTCAGACTTTTTGCCAACAGTTAGGATGCGGATATTCATGAAAGGCGAAGTTTTTTAGCCATTTCAGCCAATTTGTCGTGGTCGGACTCTTGATTCATCCTGTCTGGCTTATGAAAATCAGCGGTGGTTGAAAAGGGAATTAGGTGGACGTGAGCATGAGATACATCAGTACCAACCACACTCATGTGAATATACGGCTGTGGTAAAATTTGGCGCATATGAAGAGCTATCTTTTTAGTAACCTGCATCAGCTTTCGATAGTCTTCTTCTGGCAGATCCCAGACAAATTCGATTGGATTTTTAGGTATAACCAGTACATGGCCTGGCATAGCTGGGTAGATATCGAGAAAAGCTAAAGTATCAGCATCTTCGTATATTTTGTGAGCTGGTATTTCTCCGTCGATAATTTTTTGAAATATCGTCATAATCTAACCTCCTCGATGGTGCATTTCTATAGCTAAGACTTATTTTACGATGAAGTGAGAGAAAGCCAAAGTTTCTTTAGCGGAAGTAGAGGGGTATCGGCTTTTGGCCTTCTCCGCTCACTCACAAAAGAAGATGGCTTACGTCGCTTTCTTTTACTTCGTTCGCTCCACCGAACCCCCGATATGTTTTGCGGCGCAAAACTTGAGGCCTCGAGCCTTAAACAAGTATAAAGCCGACCAGGTGGTCGGCTTTATACTTGGCGGAGAGAGGGGGATTCGAACCCCCGATGAGTCGCCCCATACACGATTTCGAGTCGTGCGCCTTCAACCACTCGGCCACCTCTCCATATCTGTTAGTATAGCAACAAAAAATAGCCCGACAAAATGGGCTATCAAGATATTGGTACACCCGGCACGATTCGAACGTACGACCTTTGGCTCCGCAAGCCAACGCTCTATCCAGCTGAGCTACGGGTGCATATAGCCACTACATAGACAATTCTACATATTGGCCATACAAAAAATATAAGGTGCTTTCAGTGCCAGAAAAGACTCCGAACGCTGAACTATTGCATGATAGCACAACAGATAGCCAGGAGGCAAATCAGAGCTTCATCAGGTCGATGAGCTTGTCTAATGATTTTTGCTTTATCTCTTGGATTGGTAATCTTGATCCTATCATATCGACAACTTTTTCACCCTGTTCGTCACTGAAATGGATGGTTAGCTCTGGTGCGAAACGTTTGACCGGTAGGAGGATTATCGAGTTGTGACCAGGATTCATGATGATCCCAAATCCCTTGAATTCACTAAAATCATACAATCTGTCGCCAACATAGATACCTTTAGGGCTGATGGAATAATTTATCTCCTGAGGGGGCTTAACAGTGATTAGCATGACGGCTGTGGCCATAACTGGTAGCAGTATGGCAAAAGTTATACTTTTGAAAATGAAAATAGCAGCTAAAATAAGCCCAATAATTACGATAGAAAAAGCTATGTACCAACCGGTTCCTCTCTGTTTCATTGTTCCATCAGGGGCTTGCCAGGATATTGGTTGAGTTAGATCGGGTCTGGCGGATTCGGGCTTGGGGCCATTGAAATAGTCTTCTGTCGGGGCGTTAGGGTTAGTATCAAGTTTTTGGGTTTGAACTTCGAGGTCTTCTTGGTTGTTCTGCTCCATAAAAATAGTATAGCATGAGCGAAAAAGATGAGGTGTTACTTCGTGCTGATTTTGGCTTACGCCAAAAGGCGGCAATATCCGTACCGGGCGCGACCAGTATACTGGTGGAGATATCGCTTCAGGCTAAAGCCTTTCGCTCCTCCGCTTGCTTGAAAAGAAAATACCTAAAGGTGCTTTCTTTTCTGCACTGCGCTACACCGAACTCCGCGCTACTTTTGGCTTACGCCAAAAGGCGGGAGCTCAAATCTCCGCCTCGTACCAAATAAAATAACCACCTAAGAGCGGTTATTTTATTTGGCGGAGGAGGGGAGATGGCTGCTAAAGCAACGCTAACGCCCGAACTCGACCGTTCGAACACCTTTCTTCATCAGAAGAAATCAGCCCACCTTTGCGGGTGAGCTGACCTCTCCTGGCGGAGGAGGGGAGATTCGAACTCCCGCACCAGATTTCTCCAGTCTAACGATT
>CAZAOX010000002.1:25782-26138 GCA_964486985.1 uncultured Candidatus Saccharibacteria bacterium | reverse complement strand
TTTTTTATTGGCTCAAATAGCCGTATTGGAACAATTTGGTTTCTCCAAGTTGTGTTGCACCAATACGGCTTTTTGAGTTAAAAGGAGGGCAAAAAAATGGAAAAATACATCTTGTATGCTCGCAAAAGCACAGACACAGACGACAAACAGGTATTGAGCATTGACGCACAACTCGCAGAGTTGCGGAAATATGCCAGAGATAACAATTTAGTGGTTATTGACGAACTCATAGAAAAACGCACCGCTAAAAGTACAGGAAGACCAATCTTTAATTCTATGCTGGCTCGCATACAAAATGGCGAAGCCAACGGCATTTTGGCGTGGCACCCTGATAGACTTGCTCGCAACTCGGTAGA
>CAZAOX010000002.1:0-25772 GCA_964486985.1 uncultured Candidatus Saccharibacteria bacterium | reverse complement strand
GACAAATTATCTACCTACTAGACCAAACATCACTCAACTACTTGCGATTTCCAGTGTTTCAGTTTGAGAATACATCGCAGGGTAAGTTTATGCTGTCAATTATGTTTGGTCAGTCTAAGTATTATGTAGATAATTTGTCCGAAAACACCAAGCGAGGTTTACGAGCAAGGGTAAGAAATGGCGATTTTCCAAGTACCGCACCTTTTGGTTATCTGAACGACATACGCAATAAAAGCATAGTTGTAGATAAAAGATATTCACCATTAGTGCGTGAGATGTTTGACCGATACGCCAAAGGCGATCAAACAATGGAAAATCTCGCCGTTTTTCTGAAAGAAAATGGTGCAATTACTCGTGGCGGGAAACTGTTTAAAGACGATAAAATAAAAAGTATTTTACAAAACCCGTTTTATTACGGACATTTTCTGTATAACGGCGAATTACACGAGGGTCGCCACACACCAATAGTCTCAAAAGCCCTTTGGGACAAGGTGCAAACTGTTATTGAACAGCGTGGACACAAGCAACCACAGATTAAACCGACAATACCGTTTTTAGGGCTTTTGAAATGTGCGTGTTGCGGTATGAGTATCACCGCCGAAACCAAGACTAAAACACAAAAGAACGGCAATACACATAGCTGGACTTATTACCGTTGCTCTCGTAAGAAACGAGCCGTTAAATGTGTTGAACCGCCAATACGAGAAAAAGATTTGTTGCCACAACTTTCGGCATTACTCGGCGAATACGAGATGTCGCCCGAAGTCTATGACTTTATGATTGATAAAATGACACAAGACGAACAAGCCGAAAGCGTGGCTAATGTTTCTCTTATTGACGATTTGCGACAGCAAATCGCTCGCCTAAATGCTAAACAAAAGATTTTGTTAGACAGTTATTTAGACCAAGACATTGACCGCCAAACTTTCCTCGCCAAGAAAGCCGAGATTCTGATCGAAAAGAAAAGTTTAGAGGAAAGTTTGGCTAATCTCACGACCAACCAAAATGCGTGGATAGAACCTATGCGAAATTGGCTCAAAACCGCAAAATCTATCTGTAACTTGCGAGAAACTGACGACTTAGACGGACAAAAAACCGCTTTGTCTGAAATCTTTGGCTCGAACCTATTTTTACACCACAAAACCCTCACCCAAACCCCAACCGGCGAAAGCCCAAAAACCACTTTCCGAAAGGGGGCGGAAAGTGGTTTTTGCCTGTGGCAGCAATTAGGAAATCTGAACCAAAAAATCGCCCATGCGGGCGAAGATTTGGATTTTTTCTCTGAAATGGTGCGGGTAGAGAGAGTCGAACTCTCGTCTCTACCTTGGGAAGGTAGCATAATAGCCGTTATACGATACCCGCTCGCTCTTTTGATTATACTAAATTAAACACATATCTGGCTAGAAGAAATAGGGAAATGACAGCGAAAAGACTAGCAAAAGCTAATTTATCGTATGATTTATCTAAAATTTGCTGAACCTGCTTATTCGTTTTTTTAGATAAATTAAACGCGTTTTCACGCAAACTCCACCTGGTGCTAGCTCCGAGTAGGATAATCGTTGAGAGCGCCACTAACACGCACCAAGGACAAAGCACCTGGATGACAAAGACGCTTGAGTACATCAGCCAACCAAGAAAAATAAACGCTAAGACTACTGCTGTTTGCGTCGAAGCAATGATCCACTTTGGTAGCTTCACTCCTGCTAGTACTAATACTAAAATAGTCACTAAAACAGCAAAGCCCATCAGTCCTAAAAATATATTTGGAAAGCCAAATATCTCCGCCTGCCAAGAGTCCATAACTGTTGCACAATTTACAACTGCGCTAAGAGAACAACTAAGGGCCATCTCTGGATCCCTCAGATGATGAACTGTTTCAAGAGATAAAGCAAAGCTACCTATCAAACCGATAACCGCCATAACTAACATCACTACCACAAGAGGCTGTTTCTTAAATATCTCGAACATAATAACTCACCTCATTTATCTGTGGCAACGGTCGCCCTCGCCAAATATGTTGCATCTGGCTATTGTCACTTAGCGCTACTAAGGTCGGATATTCAACAATGTCATAAGTTCGGCAGAAACTCTCACCTTCTCTGGTATCAGGGTCGAGCTCCTCAAGAGTTTTACCTGTCCGGCTAGTGAAATCTCGCAGGAAATCCAATACCTCTCGCGCGTGGTCGCTTTCATACTTATAAACTACCACTACTCTCACTGTCTCCCCCTTTTCATAATACGTTCGAAATTAAAACTACTGTTCTTTTTTCTTCTTGCGTCGCCTCAAGAAAGCCGGCATATCTTCTTCGTTGTCTTTTTCGCTTTCTGTCGAGTCTTCAGAATTATCGCCCCAGATATTAGTCGTTTCGTCTTCGTCTGTAAATGATTGCGCTTCATCGTCAGCGTTACGTAATTCCATATCGATATCAGCTACCATCTCCTCGTCAATTTCCGCATCTTCAGCAGGGCGACTTTCAGTCAAATCACCATCTAAGCTAACTGTTTGTTCATGAAAGGTCTCCCCATCAAACCCAGTAGCTATAACTGTGATAACTAGCTCGTCCTCCATCTCTGGTTTGAGAGTTGCCCCAAAAATGATATTGGCGTCTGGCGAAACAGCACTAGTAATAGTCTCTGCTGCTTCTTGAATCTCTGCCATTGACATATCATAGCCACCAGTAACGTTAAATAGTACTCCTCTAGCACCATCAATCGACACCTCTATCAGTGGGCTTTCGATAGCCTGCTGAGCCGCCTGAACAGCCCTATTGTCACCACTCGCTCGGCCGATACCCATCAGCGCAGATCCAGCATTGCTCATAACTGCCTTGACGTCAGCAAAGTCGAGATTGATCAAGCCATGTTCGGTGATAAGCTCAGAAATACCTTGCACACCTTGCCTCAAAACATCATCAGCAATCTTGAAGGTTTCAAGTAGCGGCGTGCGCCTATCGATCGTCTGAAGCAAACGATCATTCGGAATAGTTATCAAGGTGTCTACCTGACGGCCCAAATGGCTTATCGCCCACTCGGCATTGACACGCCTCTTTTCACCCTCAAAACTAAATGGTCTAGTGGCAACTCCTACCACCAAGATACCTAGCTCGCGAGCAACCTCCGCTACGATGTAGCCCGCCCCAGAGCCGGTACCGCCACCAGCGCCAATCGTTACAAAAACCATGTCAGCACCCTCTAGCGCCTGACGAATTTCTTCTCTAGACTCATTAGCCGCTGCCTCACCTACTTTTGGATCAGCACCAGCGCCAAGACCATTTGTAGTTTTATGACCAAGATGAATCTTGACATCGGCTTTAGAATTATGAAGCGCTTGAGCATCAGTGTTCATAGCGATAAACTGAACGCCACCAAGCCCAGCATCCTGCATGCGATTGATAGCTGAATTTCCAGCTCCACCGACTCCAACTACCTTGATACTTGCAAATGTCTGAACTGCACCTGGTTTGACTTCTGCCATAAAATACTACTCCCTCACCTTATTTCTTAAACTCAGTATACCACTTTTTATCACTTACGTCTTGACTGTTTAACGAAATTTTGCAAAAAAACTAGATAAAAATCCACCGGTTTTTTGCATCATGCCTGAAGTTGACTTGCCTAGCCCCCTTTTTTGACCGCTATCATCGACACTTGATGATAGCATTAGACCTACAGCCGATGCGAATTCAGGTTTCTCTGCCTGCTCACTTACGCCCGCATAGCCAGTTGGTTTACCAATTTTAGCTGCTAGGCCAAGTTGCTCTTTGGCAAACTCAGCGATACCCTGTATATTCGCCCCGCCACCTACCAAAACCACACCACTTGGTAACTTCCCGGCTCTGCCAGCCTTTTTTAACTCCTTAGCGATGGCTTCAAATATCTCCTCAAGCCTCGCTCCGACTATCTCGTCCACCTCACTTCGCTTAAATTCTAGGGTTTGCTTATCGTGAACGACTTCTATCTTATCGCTAGCTCCGCCTTGATCGAGTCGAGCATGCTCTAATTTTACTTTTTCGGCTAGCTCTGGGTCGATCTTTAAGCCGATAGCCAAATCATTTGTCACGTTACTACCGCCAAGTGGCACAACTGACACGTACTGCAAATCACCCTCTTCAAACACTGCTACACCAGTAGTCGCTCCGCCGAGATCGATCACTGCTACGCCATTTTCTAATTGTGACTCTGTCAAAACGGCCTGTGCCGATGCTAGAACAGACGGTAAAACTGCCTGGGTAGCCACTTTGGCCATATCGGCTGATTTTTGGATATTAGCGATATGTGGCGCTAGTCCAGAGATGATATTGGCATAAATCTCTAGCCTCGTCCCTGTCATACCAACTGGATCCTTGATATTATCCTGACCGTCCAGCCGATAAGCATGCGGGACAATCTCTAAAATTTCTCGGTTTGCTGGAATTTTACCAATCACCGCTACATCATCTAGCCGAGCCAAATCATCTGGAGTAACTTCTTGCTCGCCAGTGCCAACAGCTATCATGCCATCTGATTTAGTACTAACAATATGCGACCCATTAACACTAAACACTGCCTGATCTACCTGATAGCCACTCATTCTCTCAGCTTCTTCTAGGGCTTCATCAATCGCTGACGCTGGACCCTCTAACTTGGTGATCATACCTTTTCTCATGCCACTATTTGAAGCTTGACCAACGCCGACTATTTTTGGCATCTCTGTTGAGGTATCGATATAACCAACAACACAACGAACCGTTGTCGTGCCTATATCAATCCCAACAGCATAACGAGATTGTTCTTGCATATGGTTATATTATACAGGTTATGGCTAAGTTTTAGCAAGCGACTGATTTTATAATGTTGTTAAAATATCAACACCAGCTTCCGTGATCAACACCGTATGCTCAAAATGCGCACCGATAGAGCCGTCTTTCATCGAAATCGTCCATTCGTCATCCTCAGTCACAATTTGCTCGCCCCCTAGAGACGCCATCGGTTCAATAGCTATCGTGTCGCCAGGCATGAGTATCGCCCCTTGACCCGCTTTGCCAAAATTAGGTACTTCAGGTGGCATGTGCACCTTATGGCCAACTCCGTGACCAACTAGGTTGCGAATTATCCCGAGTTTACCCTTTTTGAGCACTGCCTCGATGGCTGCTGATATATCGCCAACATGAGTGCCAGCTCCAGATATCGCATCAATTCCTGCATACAGGCTCTGCTCAGTCGTTGTCAGCAAATGCTTTATAGCCCCTTTTGGTGGCTCATCAACCACCATCGTAAAAGCACTATCGACCTTCATATCCTGATAAGTGATAACGAGGTCAAAGCTAGCAACATCGCCTTTTCTAAAAATATATTCTGTTGGTGGTGAATGAACTAATTCTTCATTGACTGAGATGCAAATTACACCCGGAAAAGATACCTCTTCGGTCAAATATGTCGCCTCAGCCCCGTAATCTTTAATCTTTTTAGCCAACCAGTCGTTGACGTCAAGTTCGCTCATGCCAGATTTGACAGTTTTCTTTAGCTCATCGAAAATTGTCGCCAAAATCCGCCCACCCTGGCGCATAGCCTCTAGTTGATCTGGAGTTTTGTCACCAGTGATTAGCCCTGCCACGACTCAATCGCCTCTTCGTAGATCCGATCATGGACCTCACCTGCCGTGCCAACACCATTGAGGTGGATAATTCTAACTCCCGCTTCAGCTAGAGTGCCTAGTATCGGGTACATCTTTTGTCGATAAATCGCCATTCTGCGAGAAACTGTTTCGGGAGTGTCTTCTGCTCGTTGCCTCTTCTCTAGACGACTGCGTATCTCAGCCTCTGGAACCTCCAAAACAATCACCACGTCAATCTTATCGTCCATCTCTGAAAGATGATTATCTAGCCAGGCTGCTTGATCCTTGGTCCTCGGAAAGCCATCGACAATTATGTTGGGATAATTATCCTCTAGTGCTAACTTAGCAGACTCTTCAAACACCTGGTAGATCAACTCATCACTGACGAGTTCACCAGTTTTAAGGATTTCAATAACCTTCTCATCGCGACTTTGGCGCAACATCTCACCGGTCGAAAGCCATTTCCAGCCCATCCTCGCAGCCAGCATTTGGCCCTGCATACTTTTTCCTGCACCTGTCGGCCCAAACAAAAGAATCATTTCTACCCTTTAACCCTCTCTTTTTATTGTTTTATGATAATTTCTTTAACAATCTTGGCTATTAGCGCTCCATCAGCACTATTGCCAATCTTAGCTTTTAGAGCACCTATAACCTGCCCCATCTGTTGAGGCGCCACATCAGCCATGTTGTCGATAACTTCATTTGCCATGAGCCGAATCTCATCCTCGCTCAGCTGTTCCGGCAAGTAAGTTTCTAACACCTCAAGCTCCTGCTCTTCTGTTTCAGCCAGGTCGTCTCGATCGTTCTGCCGATATAAGCTAGCGCTCTCTCGTCGCTTCTTTACCTCACGAGCAATAACTTTTTCTACTTCTTCATCGCTCAAACCTTCATCGCGCTTCACAAGAGCCACTTCTTCGTTCAAAATTGCCGCCTTAAGCCCTCGCAAAACTTCACCACGAAAACGATCACCCCCCAGTAGGGCGGTTTTCATATCATCAGCAATTTGCTGCTTCAGACTAGCCACTAACGAACTCCGAGTCGCATCTTTGCCAACTTATCTGCGCGACGCTCTTTGCGAATAATCGCTTTGGTGCGCCTTTCAGACTTCGACAAAGGTTTCGCAAATCGCATCGAAGCTTTTGCGTTCGCCAGTACGCCACTCTGCAATACTCGACGATTAAAGCGACGGATGATATTTTCGTTAGCTTCCTTCTGATCTTTTCTTGTAACTTGTACCATAACTCACTCATTGTAACAGATAGGGCCGATTCATGCAATTAGATTATCTAGCCTTTTTTCGAGTCGCACCAACCGTCCTTCAACCTGACGGCTGCCGTTCCATTCATTGATATTCGGTTCATACCAAACAGAAACCTGCTCACCGATATCTACAAAAAAATGCTCTGGAGCAGAAAAAGCTATCAGTTGCATAATTGAACCGTCAATATCTCTTAGCGTCAATTTAACATGCTGACTTTCTGCGCCCATTTGCCTGACATGAACCACTACCCCATCACTAGTCTTAAGGACTGGCTGAAGATTGCCACTGCCAAACGGCTCTAACCTAGCGATATCCGCAACTAGTCCTTCAGTGACCTCTAAAAACTTCGCCTCCGCATCCTCTTTCGGTAAAAGCAACTTTTTCTGATCCTCTGGAGCTAGCCCCAAACTCTCATAAAACTGATTGACTCGCTTACGAAACTTATCAATATTCTCTGTCAACAAAGTCACGCCCGCCGCCATTTTATGCCCACCGCCCTTAATGATGACATCGTCAGCTGAGCGAATCGCATCTACCGCCGAAAAATCGCCATAACTCCGAGCTGAGCCTTTTGACTCCTTGCCCATCTCCTCCAAGACAAAAGTTGGCTTTTTATACTTTTCCAGCAATTTTGCCGCTACAATACCGATAATTCCATGACTCCAGCCCTTCCCGCTCACCACCAGAACTGGATATTGACTGTATTCCTCAGCCTGCCCTAAAGCCTCTTTAAAGATCCTATCCTGCTCAGCTCGCCTCTCTCGATTCATCTCATTTAGCAAATTTGCCTGCTCAAGTGCCTCTCCCTCGTCATCTGCCCTCAAAAGTCTCAAAGAGCGTAGCGCTGTCTCTAGTCTGCCTGTTGCGTTCATCCTCGGAGCCAGCCCAAAACCGATACTCCGGGTGCTTAGCTTCTCTGGATCAATCCCAGCTACCATCATCAGAGCACGCAACCCTGGTCGACGAGTTTTAGCTAAAACCTTTAAACCCCAAAATACATTGCTACGATTTTCATCCACCAAATTCACTACATCACTAACTGTTCCCAGCGCTACCAAATCTAGCAACCATTTCTCCTGACCCTCCGTTAATCCGCCTAGTCTTGTCTGCAAAGCTTGAACTAACTTAAACGCCACTCCAACACCGGCAAGGTCTAAAAACGGATAAAGTACGTCCACTTTATCTGACTGTTTTAGCACGTAGTCTTCATACGCATCTGGAAAATTCTGCAAAAGGCGCTTCGGATTGACTACCGCCACCGCTGGTGGCTGAACCTCAGCTATACTGTGATGATCTGTCACGATAATATCCACGCCGAGCTCATTGGCTCTGATAATTTCTTTTTCGCTCAAACTTCCGCAATCTACCGTGACTATCAATTGTGCGCCCTTCTGAGCAATCTCTTCCACTGCTCCGATCGCTAAGCCATAACCTTCGACAAATCGATTCGGGATAAACCCATTAACATTCTTAAAACCAAAACTCTCAAATGCGTCCAAAAGTAGTGTCGTTGCCGTTAGCCCATCGACATCATAATCGCCATAAACAATAATCTTTTCTTGAGCCTCAAGCGCAACCACCAGTCTCTCCACTGCCTTGTCCATATCTGGCAACAAAAATGGATCATATTTCGGAAGATCATATTTCGGATTTAAAAAATCTCGCCTTTTTTCAGGCGTATCTAAACCCCTCTTTAGTAAAATGCGTTCAAACAGAGTCATCGAATCTCAGCAGATGGACGTTTTGGTCTCAACGATTTTTGCTGTGACTTAATGACAATGCTTTGAAGTTCTTTAAATATCGGGTATTGCTTATTGGTCGAATAAGTTCTGGCGTTTCCTTGCTTTTCACTTTTCAGAAACCCAGCTTTCTCAAGCTTCTTTAACTCTCGTTGAATATTTCCTGGGTCTTCTTTAATGAGTTTCGCTAAACCCCGAACATGTGTATGGAAATCAGGGTACTTCGCATAAACAACAACAATCTTGCGCCTAACCCTAGATGTGATAAATACGTCTAACATATCCTTATTTTATTAAAAAAGCCCCTCTTGCTATCAATTAGTGTACACAATTTTACAACACCAGGCAAGCTAAAATAGCTGCCAATTTAAGATTATTTGGTTTATCTTGGCAATAGTATCCTTCTGATCAGGCAAAACATTGTCTTCATAATAATGATTCACCCCCATAAAATTCGACTTAACATCAAGTATGTGCATCTCATCCACAACAACGTGGAGTCGGTCAATAACTGAAACACTTGCTATCGGAGAAGCGACAACCAGCTTATCTACCCTTACCGACTTAAGGTAATCTAACGCTACATCCAAAGAATGCATATCATCACCGAAGCCGTCACTCACCAATATCACTACCCTATCTTTGAGCATAGACTTATCTACCAGGCCACTGTCTCCCAATAGCCTATTTATCTTCTGATGAGCTCTGCGCTTCTCTTCTTCCAGATAGCCATGAAATTCACTAGTGTAGTAGTTCTTCTGACCGTCAGTGAACTGGCTGTTCATCGTCAGCTGGCCAGCTTGTGAGACAGCACCAAAACTCAGCCCCTCACCTGGAATATCGATACCTTCACTGACCAACATCATCAATACACAATGAAGTCGCCAGGCTATCTGTTCTCCGACCAGGACACCACCGTTACTGAGCGCCACTACCGCAGTATTTTCATAGCGGTATTTTTCTAGCAACACTTTAGCCAGCTCAGCCCCTGCATGTGAACGACTCTCAAAATACATATGCTTATTGTATCAGCCTTTAGGGGTATAATATAGTTATGTATTACTATGAAGTGTCGCCAACCATAGTTGTCCGAGATGGGGCCGACTCTTTTACCTATGCGAGTCCCAAATCTCTACATACAGGTACAGTCGTCGAAATATCTATTGGCAAGAAAAACACTCTTGGAATTGTCTTAGAGAAAGTTGAAAAACCTCTCTATAAAACAAAAGGGGTCTCAGAACTAGTCGGCGACAAGCCTCTGCCGCTCCAGTTAATCAGAACTTCTCTATGGCTAAGTAGTTACTATAGGACACCTCTGGCGACCGTCTGGCAAACCGTCCTGCCTCGCGGTTTGAATAAAAAACGGCGAGCCACTCCTGTGACTCAAGCGCCCCATCAGCGCAATCGAACAAAAAATGTATTCACTAAAGAACAGACTATAGCAATAAAAACCATCAACGATACTCCTAGCGGGCCAATCCTCCTGCACGGCATAACAGGTTCAGGCAAGACACTCATCTATATAGAGTCTACGAAACGAGCTATTAAAGATGGCAAATCAGCCATCATTCTAACCCCTGAGATATCTCTAACTTCGCAGCTAGTTGCTGAATTTTCCCAACATTTCCCCGATATCGTCCTCATCCACTCCCGACAAACTGAAGCCGAAAAACACATATCTTGGCAAAAAATTCTCAACTCCAGCACTCCCCTAGTAGTTATCGGTCCCCGATCAGCTCTTTTCGCACCACTATATAGCCTAGGACTAATTGTAATCGACGAATCTCATGAACCAAGCTACAAACAAGAACAATCTCCTCGCTACTCGGCCATAGAACTTGCCAAAACCCTAGCCAAGCACCACAAGGCTAAAGTCATCATGGGCAGTGCTACGCCCAACGTTGCGGACTATTATCTACACGAAAAAACAGAATTACCTATAATTACTATGTCTCAATCCGCTCGACCTGACGTGACCCCGCCAGAAGTAGATTTAATCGACATGACCAAACGCGATAGATTTACTCGCCACCACTTCTTGTCAAACATCCTACTAGATGCGCTCGAAAATACTTTTTCTTCAAATCATCAAGCTCTAATTTTTCACAATCGCCGCGGTACAGCTTCAACAACCCTCTGTCAAAATTGTAGTTGGCAAGCTGGTTGCCCTCGGTGCTTCATTCCACTCACCCTCCATAGTGACAACCATCATCTCACCTGCCATATATGCAACTTTAGCTCTTTCGTTCCGACTAGCTGCCCCCAGTGCCACCATGCTGATATCGTTCATAGGGGTTTTGGAACAAAGCGCATCGAGTCAGAATTAAAAAAATTATTTCCTAAAATAAACATCGCTCGATTTGACGGAGACACAACCGCCGACAATACTGTCGAAAAGCGCTATCAAGACATTTATGACGGCAAAATAGATCTAATTATAGGCACTCAAGTCATCGCCAAAGGCCTTGACCTACCAAAATTGCGCACAATTGGTATCGTCCAGGCTGATGCTGGGCTGGCGCTACCAGACTTTTCGTCAGCCGAAAGAACGTTCCAATTACTGAACCAGGCTACTGGCCGGGTCGGCCGCTCGTCTCACTCCACTAAAGTGATAGTCCAAAGTTACCAGCCGAACCACCCCGCAGTTCAAGATGGTATATCGCATAATTACAAGAACTTCTATGAACGTACTCTGGCCTTACGCAAACACACTAACTTCCCGCCCTTCTGTCATTTACTGAAGCTAGTTTGTGTTTACAAAACCGAAAAAACTGCCATCAAAAACAGCCGACAGCTAGCTAGTGAGTTGAAACGACATGCCCCCTCTAGAGTTCAAATACTCGGACCATCGCCTGCTTTTTACGAAAGAGTCCGCGATACCTATCGCTGGCAACTTGTCATCAAAAGCCCTAGCCGCCAAGACCTAGTGAAACTCCTCGACCATCTACCAAAAAATCACTGGCAATTCGAACTCGACCCTACCTCAATCCTCTAATATCTGCTATAATTACCCCTAATGAGTAGAGAAGATATCATCACCCTGCCCCACCCTAGTCTGAGGCAAAAATCATCACGAGTTCACGTTATCACTGATGAAACACGACAGCTTGTCGATGACATGATCAAAGCTGCTCTCGACTGGGAGGATTCGCGACCTCACGAGATTAGCGCAGCTCTTGCCGCTGTTCAGGTAAACCGTCTTAACAGAGTAGTCATTGTACGTAGCGATTTTGAGCATAAAGAAACTCGCGAGTTTACGCCACTTATCAACCCAGAAATCATCAAATACGAAGGCGAGTTAGTCGCCGACTTTGAAGGGTGTTTAAGCGTCAAAAATATATACGGCAATGTTCCGCGTCATGACAAAGTTCGCGTTAAAGCGCTCGATATCGACGGCAATGAGATCCGCATCAAAGCCGAAGGCTTTTTGGCTAGAGTCCTCCAGCACGAGATAGACCACTTGCATGGTAAAGTCTTTATCGATCACATCCAGGACAAAAAAGACGCTTTCTTTACACTCGACTCAAAAGGCGAATTAAAAGCCCTAGACTACGACAAAGATATCGCTAACAATCAAGAATTATGGACATAAACTCATGACGATCGATAAAAATATTGTTTTTTTCGGAACCGAAAACTACAGCGTAGGACCACTCAAGGCACTAATCGACGCTGGCTACCCGATATCTGCCGTCATCACCAAGGCTGATGCGCCCAGTGGTCGAGGACAGCAACTAACAGAGCCACCGATTAAAACCTTTGCCAATTTACACAACATTCCCGTCTGGCAGCCAGACAAGGTCAGCGATATAAATCAGCAGCTTGCCAATTTACAACCAGTAGTTGGCATTTTAGTAGCCTATGGCAAAATCATCCCCCAGAGCACTATCGACCTCTTTTCGCCAGGAATAATTAACGTTCATCCGTCGCTACTGCCTAGATGGCGCGGACCTTCGCCCATCGAAGCCGCTATCGCCAATCGCGACAGCGAAACTGGTGTCACGCTCATCCAGCTCAATGCCAAGATGGATGCCGGACCGATTTACGCCCAAAAGAAAGTTCCGCTCAGCCTCACCGAGACTAAACCTGAATTATACGAAAAACTGTTCCGCCTAGGTGGTGACATGCTCATCGAAAATCTACCAGACATTTTGTCTGATACCCTGCAGTCAACACCACAGACTGACGACGGCCTAACATTTTGTTCGCTACTCTCTAAGAGCACATCTCTTCTAAACCCCGATCAGATGACCGCCCTCGAGGCTGAAGCCCATGTGCGTGCCCATCTCGGCTATCCCCGCTCAAAAATCCAAATTGATGATCATCTAGTCATCATCACCAAAGCCCATGTCTCAAATCAGCCAAATGGCAAACTAGCCGTCCAGTTTAGCGACGGAAAATACCTCGTCATCGACGAGTTAATTGCTCCTAGTGGTAAAACTATGGATTCTGACGCTTTCAAACGCGGATATTTAGCAAGTAAATAGTCCCAAAATAATTATCATCCTGCAACGGACCAGTATCTTACTGCTGATATTGTGCAGGATCGTCTACTTGAGTAGTCGATTGCGGATCAACCGCTGACTGACCGTCATCGGCTGGCAACTGCTGGGCGAAGTCTTGTTGCTGTACGGCAGATTGTTGCTGGGTGGCTGACTGTTGCATCAGACCACCCAAAATAGCATCTTTGTTAGCTATAATTTCTTGTTTCAACTCACCCATCACAGCCGCCACAATATCACGGTAGTCAGGCCGATTGACCTCTAGCCATTTTGTCGCCGCATACTCATCTTTCAAAGCAGGGTCATCAACTGCCATACCTGTCGCCTGAGATAAACGTTGAAAAATCTGATCTTCGACATAGTTTGGTGAGTGCTTTTCTAAAAATTCATCGACCGCGCCAGGGATCTTATCGATGATATTGGCAAACTCATCCAGCTGAGCATCACTCAACCCTTGACTCAAACGCTCACCGACGCGAAGCTCAAGCTCACTATAGATATGCGTCAAAAACGGCTTTCTCTGCTCCTCTGGCAAGCCATCCAAGCCCAACTCTTTTAGAAAATCATCATTTAACTGAAACATTTATCGCCCCCTTAAACTTACTCGATTATATAAATTGTATCACGAGATAGCAAAGGCTACCAGCTCCAGCTTACTATGGGCAGACCAAAACCTCTCGCTCGTCCTAGGACCATCTCACCTTCTAACCTCTTCGTATGCCGCCATTGCGTGAGATAGCGCATCTCCGACCCGACCGTTAAGTTCACTCTGATTACCTGGATGGCTTCGTTTATTGTTCTTGTTGTTTATTTTTATAATCACGCTAGAAGCATCTCCACCTGCGGTGGCTGAAACATCCACCGGCCCCTGCTCACTTTGGTATCTAGCATCAAAGCCGATAGCCTTGGTATGTTTATCCGCAAGAGCTCTCAGCACATCATCCGGTTCAATGGAGGCACTAGGTGTCGTCAGCGTGTCTCCCTTGTCTAGCTTAAAATCTATGACAATGAAAGTGCCTAGGTCAGAGATATTATGCCCACACTCGTTCTGCTGTCCAGTATACACGTCCTTATCCACTGGAGGCTGACCACCGCCAGGAGCTACCGCCTCAATTCTTAGAGAGCCCCTCTCTCTGTCGATAACTACTCTGTGCTTTGTCCCTAATGAGCAACCCTCACCAGCAAGTTCGTGTACAGTCGACTTTAAGTTATCGCCATTCATCTCGATCATATCGCCGACCAAATCAGACGCCATACTCTTGAGTGCCTTGTCTGCTGGCTTATTGATTTCAACCGCAGGGGGTACAATATGTAAATTTGCAGCAGCCTCTCGTGGTGATGTTGCGCAGCCTGTTAATGCAGCAGCACCCGCGACACCTGCTATAGCTTTTCCGCCTTTAATTAAAGCCTCTCTTCTACTATGTTTTTTGTTAAATAAACCTTCTAATCCAGCCATCATCATACTCCATAAATTAATTTAATATCAATTCTCACTCTGCAACCTGTTCTTCATTGATTAAATCTGCATTTTCGGCTAAATCTCCCAACATGATATATGTCTCATTCCGCACTATGTCATCAAAGTCTTCTACGTTATCTCTTAGCCACTTTAGCGAATCTTCATTATCCATATAGGCTAACTTGTGTAGATCAGCCACGATATCTTCATCGGATAGCTCAATAACTTCGTTGACTACCCTTTGGTATAACTCTTCCTCGAACTCTTCAGAAAATCTAGCGATTGCCTCGTCATCAAGTTCGATACCAATCTGTTCTAGAAATTCTTTTGTTATAATCGACATAATTTTTATCTCCTATTTTATCTATATACCTTTCTTTTTTCTATAATCCCTGCCTTCTATTTTACCCCATAAGTCATCTAGACGTATAACGGCTGCTGCGGCCCGAGCCTCAACCACGCTTCTAGCTACTTCTGCATTATGCTCATTTTCATTATGCTTACGGCTGATGCCCCTCCTCCTATTAACCCAGAGTGTGTCCTTTGCATTTAAGCTGTTAATTTCAGCTATAGTGTCATGAATATCCCTGCCTAATTGTCGCAAAGATGCCGCGCCAAAAGAGTCAGGCGGAGTGCCATTTGCTAACGCATCGGCTGCCGCGTCGATAAGTGCCCAGCTGATGCCACCCACACCCCTGTTGAGTAGCTCATCAATATCCCTATTCTTATTAGCCTCCAGCACACTCAGCTGATCTTTTATTTTCTTTCTTTCTTTATCTATATAATCCAGCTGAGACTTAGATATGCTAAGTTCTCTTTCATTTAGGGCTCCTGCGACATCAATTGCACGCCCTCTGGCTAGTTCATCCACCAGCTTGTCTCTATCTTCTCTATCTATGTTATCAATAACATCCTGAGCTTCTCTTCTAGTGTAGCCTCTAGATCTCATCTCTTTCTTTTTATGAAGAAGCCACTTTTCAGCCATTGCCTCATTCTTTTTATGCACAAGTAGCTCGCGAGCCTTGTCGATATCCCGTGACCGCTCCACCTCTCCAGTGACTAGTTGGTCAGCGCTTAATCGCCGAGCGTCTTCTATGCCTTGCTTTTTAGCTAAAATCCTGTCTACTTTTGTTTGCGCAGACACAACCTTAGAAGACTTCAATCTCTCCTCTCTAATAACTATATTTCTTGGTCTTAGCGCCCACTCTAGAGATTTATTAAGCCTGCTCTGAGCTTTATTTTCTTTTTTCTCTACTCTTCTTAGGCGAAAACCTCTCCAAGATTCACCGATAGCATGCCTGGCCTCAGCGAAACCCCCTATGATATCGCCAGCTATCCTCTTGATTCCTAGCTTAACCCCGCCCATTGGAGGTAAGTTATGGTTCTTAGCTTTGTCTACAGAGCTATCGACCGCCTTCTCAGCTTCTGGTAATGTCATTTTTGCCATTCGTAAAACCTTTCATAATCATCTTTATATAATGCTTATGAACCAATACTAGCACAAATTATTATAAAAGTCAAGCATTTTCATCACCGTAGAACAATCTTGTCAAACAACCTCAGTTAAAACCCTAAAAACACCCCCCTGCACAGACACAGGATAACCCCGATCAGGAAGCCCTTAGCTTAGGAGACTCTCTGCTATGGAAGGGTATCGAACTAAAGAAGCCCCCCCTAAGGCTAATACCTATACTGCTACAGCGTCTTCTTCACCATTTCCCTAGTAAAGAACTCTAAGGTGTCACCCTCTTCGAGATTGAGCTTTTTGGTGGTTTTAAGGCTAAGGCCACACATTTCGCCTTCAAAAACATCTTTGGCTTCTTGTTGTTGGCGCTGAACTTTAGTTACTTCTACTTCAGCGATCTCCTCACCTTTTCGCTTGACCCTCGCCAATACTCCTGCCAGCACCTTGCCTTTTAGCACTTTACCGCCAGCGATAACTTCTTCACGAAGCGTCCTAAACACCCCCTGGATCTCCAGCTGGCCGACTTCAGTTTCTACCACCTCTGGAGCCAATAGGTCCTCCATCGACTTTTTGGCGTCATCCAGTAGCTCATAGATGACCTGAAACAGTCTAACCTCTACCCTTTCGCGAGTCGCTTGACGCTTAACCGAAGGTGGCAAGTCAACATTAAACCCATAAATCACGGTATTTTTACCAGTCGCCAAATGGATGTCTTTTTCAGTAATATTACCGATACCAGTACCGATTACCTGTAGATTGACCTCGTCATGCGTTTCGATCAGCTTCAGGCTATCAACAACAGAGGTCAGCGACCCCTGAACATCAGCTTTGATGACGACGTTAAACTCTTCGGCCTCTCGCTGCTGGCTCATTTTTTTGAGAATATCTGCCCCTGTGACATTGGTAGTTGCGGCCATTTTCTCCTGCTCCAGGCGAGCCCCAGCCGCCAACTGACGGGCTTCTTTTTCATTTTTGGCTAACTGGAAAGCGTCGCCAAACTGTGGCAACTCCTTAAAACCCGATACATTAACCGGTGTTGACGGACCAGCTGATTTAACCGGCTTACCGCGAAAGTCCTCTAGCGTCCGCACCCGACCATAAGCCGTACCAGCAACGATATACTGCCCAGGCTTCAACTGTCCGTGCTCAACCAGTAAGCCGACGACCGCCCCTCGGCCAGTTTCCATATGCGCCTCGATAACTAAACCTTCAGCCGACACATCCTCATCAGCCTTTAACTCTTCCATATCCGCCACCAAAAGCACCATATCGAGTAGCTTATCGATTCCTAGGCCAGTTTTAGCGCTAATCTCTACCATGATAGTGTCACCACCCCACTCTTCGGGGTTTAGACTATGCTCACTAGCCAATTGCGTCTTGACTAGCTCTGGGTTGGCCTCAGGCTTATCCATTTTATTGATAGCCACGACAATCTTGGCGTTAGCTGTCCTAGCAAAACGAATCGCTTCAACCGTCTGTGGCTTAACTCCATCATCTGCAGCCACAACAATAATCACCACATCAGTCAAAACCGCCCCGTGTTGCCTGAGCGCCGCAAAAGCCTCATGCCCTGGCGTATCAAGTAAGGTGATTATTCTCTTTTTTCGCTCTACCTGATAAGCGCTGATGTGCTGGGTGATCCCCCCCGCCTCATCATCAACCGTTTTTTTCTCTAAAATCGCATCAAGCAGACTAGTCTTGCCGTGATCAACATGACCCATCACTGCTACGATGGGTGGACGAGCCACAGCCTTCTCAGATAACTGATGAGTTTTCCTCTCCTGAAGATGAGCAACTTTTTTCTCTAGTTTTACATCAAGCCCTAGCTCCTCCACGATGATCGAAGCCGTCTCAAAGTCAAGCCGTTGATTTATCGTAGCGACTATGCCGTTCTTGAACAGCTCGCCAATTAGCGATGTAACCGATAGATTTAAAGTCTCCGCCAGTTCACCAACAGTTACCGATTCGGCAATAGCAACGATTTTCTCCTGAGTCATAATTTGTCTCCTTTCTCGTCGCCCCTGCTGGCTCAATACTGGCGAACTTTAAACTTTATCTATAGGCTATTTCTTTTTGCCGTCTAGGCTAAGTGAAATTTTACGGCTTTCTTTGTCAACTTCTAGCACCTTGAACGATTTGCGCTGATTTAGAGTAAAGACCTTTTCAGGGTTTGTTCCATCACCGCCGAGCGCGCTAACGTGAACTAGTGCTTCAACACTTGGGCTAAGCTGAACGAAGGCGCCAAATGGCGTGATACGAGTAACCGTCCCCTCGACCACTTCGTCAACCTTAAACTGCTCAACTTCGTCTAGCCATGGATCCTTGGTCAGTTGCTTCATGCTCAAGCTCAATCGCTCTTTATCTATACCAATAATCTTTGCCTCGATAGTCTGACCAACTTTGACATAGTCACTTGGATTATTGACACGCTCCCAAGAAATCTCAGAAATGTGAATCAATCCTTCGATACCTTCGACGTTGATAAATACACCAAAGTCAACTACACCAGTCACTACACCGCTGACAGAATCACCTATCGTCAGCTTCTTGAACCGCTCAGCCAAACCTTCTTTTACAGCTTCCTTTTCTGAGAAAATTAGCTTATTAGCCTTGCGATCAGCGTCAAGGATGCGAACTTTCAACTCCTTGCTGATGAGAGAGTTTAACCTCTGTAAAATCTCATCTTTATCGCTTGAGCCTACGCGCGGATAATGCTCGGCAGATAACTGCGATACCGGCAAGAAACCGCGCACGCCTTCGTACTCTACGAGTAGCCCGCCGCGATTGGCGTCGTAAGGTGTGACTGTGATAATCTCACCAGCCTCAAGCTTCTCGATAACCTCATCCCAGCCTCGGTCCTTGGCAGCCTTGCGCAAACTAAGTAACGAATAGCCGTTATCCAGCTCTGTATCAACTACACTAGCGACTACTTCATCGCCGATCTGATATTCCTTTGAAAAACCTACTTCACGTCGAGGCACCAAGCCTACTCCTAGAGGGCCTAGATCAACTAAAACCTCGTGCTTCTTTACAGATAAAATAGCTCCATGGACATTATCGCCCACTACTAATTGCTTGTTATTGTCACCTGCACTTGCTAGCAGGTCATCCATTGTTATTGTGGCATTTGCCATAAGTCTCACATGAAGCTTTCCGTGCCCTAGCCAAGAGGACAGACGAGCCCCATAACTCCTTTATTAAAGTTAATATTTCTCGGGAGACACACGTAACATATCTCCCATAGATTAATGCTATTGTATAGGATATCTCCAGATAAGTCAAAGGGTTTTACAGATAACGCAGTGAACGAGCGTAAGCTAGGCCACTTGTGACCACTACGGCCAATATGGCAGGCGTCCAAGCGCTATCGGGACCAGACTTAGGCAAACCTTGATCATAAGCCTCGCTATCAGAGCCTAGGCCACTATCTTGACCTTCAGAATCATCATCAAAGCTCCCTAGGGTTTCGCTATCTGAGCCTGTCTTGTCGCTTTCGCTAGTGGCGCTCTCAGTCTGATCGTCTTTTTTAGCTTTATCATTTTGATTATTTTTGCTTTCCTTGGAGTTATCTTTAGAACTTTCAGGCAAAACCATAGGTGGCGTCTGATCGTTCATCGCCAATTTCTTGGTCGCAAACAACGCCCCTAAGGCGAGTAGCGCTAAAACTATCGCTACGACCACAAAAGTTACTACTGAGCCACCCTGTCTGTCAGCTTTTCTCATGATTACATACTCCACTTACTTTTGAGTTAACTTTATTATACCCCATATCTGACCGATCTGCAACAGATTAAATTGTGCTACAATATATCTCAATGATTATTGCTATAGACACGGGCGGAACAAAGACTTTGGTGGCTAGTTTTTCTGATACCGGAGAGATGTTGGACAGTTCCAAATACCCTACCCCAAGAGATACCGATGGATATGTTCAAATTACAGCTCGGGCCATCAGCAACCTCGCAGGCTCTCAAGATGCTTCAGCCCTCTGCATAGCCGTCCCAGGGCCAACCGAAAACGGCAGAGCTATCATCTGCAAGAACCTCGGCTGGCAAGATTTCGATATCCTGGGCAGACTCAAAGAACATTTCCCAAATACTCCGATGTGGCTAGAAAATGACGCCAACCTCGGTGGTGTCGGAGCGACCAACCTCATCGAGCCGACACCTAGGCGTTGCCTATACGTCACTATTAGTACTGGGGTTAATGGTAGCTTAATTGTCGATAAGCAACTCGACCCAATCACCGCTAAAAGTGAGTTTGGCGATATCTCCTTTGAATTTCAAGGCAAAATAGTCTCGTGGGAAGAGATAGCCGGCGGCAAGGCTATCAACGACAAATACAGCAAGCTGGCCTCACAACTAACCGACCCAAACGAGATAAAAGACGTCGCTCAGCGAATATCTCGAGGTCTGTTATCGCTACTGCCGACCATCCAACCGGATATCGTTGCTATGGGCGGTGGTATAGGAGCTCACTATCAGCTATTCGCAGATGACATAAATGCCGAATTAAGTGTTCTACCAAAAACCTATCTTTGCCCTATCATCACCGCACCCCACCCAGAGGAGATTGTTGCTTATGGCTGCTACCACTACGCCAAAGATAAGCTCACTGCTTAAGCGAATATATACTGATTTTATTGATATCTCCTTTGCTGTTGATGACGGATTCAGATGGTCCCCTGATAGCAACACTGTTTTTCACCCTGAAATCATAAATGTCGATGATCTATATCAACTACTTCATGAAATTGCTCATGCTAAACTAGGGCATAAAAACTACGACAAGGACGCCGAACTAATCACCATGGAGAGACAAGCCTGGGAGTTTGCCTGCCAAGTTGCGACTAAATACAGCCTGCCTCTATCAATGGACCAGCCAATTGTCCAAGTTTCACTAGACAGTTACCGACAGTGGCTACACTCTCGTAGCCTTTGTCCAGATTGCCAAGCAGTCGGCGCTCAAACTCAGCCTGGCGATTATCGATGTCTCGTCTGCCAAGCTACCTGGCGAGCTAATGAAGCCAAAACATGCCAACTTCGACGATACAAACAATAAATCCGCCCTAGAGAGCGGATTTATTGGCAACTAACTAGATTTACAGCTTACTTGTTATCATCTGATACTTTTTTGACAGCTTTGCCCCTTCGAGAGACCAGGCCACCCTTGCGGCCAGCTTCACGAGCTAGCTGTGGATTTGAAGCGAAGCCACCTTTAGTACCGACTACGCTACCGCCTTTACGGCCGATATTGGCATAGAAATCTTTTCCGTGCCTTGCTTTGTTGGTCATAGCGGCCTTTTTACCGCCAGCTTTTGTTCCTGCCATGAGTTTTCCTCCTACTTAAAAAGGATTTCCACATAAAAATCTGCGAAAATCCCCTCCTTTTATATCACACACGTTATAGTGTATGTTTTCATTGTAGCATACTGCTTACACTTTGTCAATATTTACGTAAGTATTTTAATATTGTGAAAAAAATATTTGTATTTTATCCTGTTTTACGCTATCCTAGATGTAGGAACCAAAAAACCGCCCCTTCTGCGAGATGGGCGGTTTTTTGTATATTTAAAAGACTGCTAGCTAGGCACTAAATTCGTCAGTTGCTAGACTATCTATCTTCCTTCTGGCGCTAAACCCCTGTCGTAACAACCTTTTTACTGCCTCATCCGTACGAACATCAAATGACTGAATAGTCTGGTAGCCTAGGGACGGAGAAGTTAACACACTGTCATAGTACTTAAGCATAGATCCAAGGAAACTGTCCACTAGCCCCAGTTCGGTAGCGTAATTGTAATACTCGGAAAAATTCATCGAGGCACATGTGACATAAAAGATAGGCTTAGGCTCAGGCCACTGAGCTTCTGCGGTAGCGATAAACCTTCTGGTCATATAAGGCTTATGTACTAGTATGATCTTATTAGCCTTAATCCTTTTTTTCTGTGAGTATCTTCGCAGACAATATTATATTCAACCCTGTGTTGGTGGCTTTTGTCTCGGTGGCTATAACGTCTCTCGGCACCCCAGACTCAATAGCTATACTTGCAAGCATTTCCGCTTCACCAACCTGAAAGTCAGGGTGAGAAAAGCCTGAAAAAATGATCAACGGAGCCCTGCCCTCACGATAAAGCTCAACCGCCCTATCCGCCATATCAGTAAGCGTACCAGACCCACCAGCAATTATCGCATCTGCCCTATCTGGCAATGACGTTTCTACCCGTAAATAATTATAAAGAGTTTCAAAATCTGCCATTTGCTCGGAGGTTAAATCTATCATATCGCCATTATACCAAAACCTTCTGTCTAATAGCTCCCCACCAAGAGTTAAGTAGTTGCTAGAACCAAATTATCGAGCTAATGAATAGCTACAGCCTGATTAGCGGGTCCAGCTCGACGCATATTATCCATTAGCTGAGCAGTTGACCAATAGGCCGCACCTGTAATCGGATCGTGCACTCGGAAGCCTATCGGGTTTTCTGGCGGTCCATACACCCCAACAACCAATCGCACATGCATCGGGAACGGCCCCGAGGCAGTCCCGCCTGATGGAGTGGTCCAAGTTTGTATGCCAGCACTACCGCCCCAGATACCCCAAAATATCACCGGGCGATTTTGGTAAATCTGATTTGCGATAAACGACGCCGGTACACTATATTGGACTGTTGCCTCACGACCAAATGATCGCGCAGCAGCCGCCACTGGCTCAGCATACACACCCCAACCGGTACCCCCTCCCTGACTACCGTTTACGTCACCAACAAACTGCTTCTGCGGGTCATCCCAAATATTATTATCAAAATCCTTATGTGTCGGATTGTAGCCAAAGCGTTGTAAAATATCCCAATCACTGCTGTGAACGCCCCTGTAAGCCAGCGCCATCCGCAGACTAGAGGCCTCACAGCTCTGATTGAATACTTGCTTATAAAGCGGTACATTTAGAATCATTGATTGAGCTTCGGTAGTAAACGAAAAATTAAAATCGTCTATACTCGCTAAGCCAAATCCTGCCGGCATCACACCCGACAGCACGCTAACAGTAACTCGATTTTGGTAGCCTAGGTTGACAACCCTGGCACTCAGAGTATCACCCTGCCAAGAAAAAGACTTAACTTCCCCTGAAGAAATTCGAAATCGCTCCTCTGCTGACCGCTTATCGACTGGCTGATTAAATGCTACCTGGATCATCTGTGCAGATTGGCTTAGGCCTTCGCCGCTCGGTGACGATAACATGACAGCTACCTCACCCCTGGCTGTAATTGATTTTTTAACAGTCTCCGTCAAGACACCCCCCCGCTTGGTCCGCACTCCTTCTGATATCTCATATTCTACAACCTGACCTGGACTAACCTTACCCAGCTTAACGGCATAAATTGTATCATTGACCCATTTACCATCATCAAAAAAACGACTCTTTACGGGTACTTTTTTCTTATTCATAGGCTCTGCAAATTCTAGTCGCAAATCCTCGCCCGGCAATACACCCTGTTCTTTAAAATATTCTTTTATCTGAGGCTGTTTAACGACAGCCAATTGACGCTTCAATAGCGTTCTGTTATTGGTCCTATCCACAAGTGAAACTGTGATATCCTGCCCCTGAGGCAACAGACCCTCAGCTACCCATGTGTATTTATCAGCCTTTTTTGAAAATTTCAAATCAACTTTTGGGTTAATCACCAAATCAATATCAGTGCCGTCAATGAGGTCAGGAATTAATCGGGCCTCAAATCGATAGTCAGCTGCAATCGCCCCCTTATAATTAATATTTGGGCTGAAGGACACCACTCCAGGAGCCTCTTCTGTTTTAACTGTTAATTCAATCTTTGACACCTCTCCAGTCACCAGCTTCTTAGCACCTCCAATACTAACCTTATATTGCTGATATGGCTGTAGATCTTTTTTAGGATGAAACTCTACTCCTTTTATACCCAGTATGCCCGCCTGATATCGCCACTCGCCCTCGACATCCGGGCTAATCGTCAGCCTACCTACTGAGGCTACCGTGCTACTAAACTGCATTACTATCGGCATATCGACCGGTTGATTAGCCTGAGTCAACTCTGCCCTAACTGAGGATTTTACGCTAAGCGCAACTACAGTCCCACTGGCACTTAAAAATATTAACGTAATTGTAGCTACCGCAACAAAAAAACGCCTCACATATGGTAGGCCAACAATTCTATGGACTGTTTTTAGTATTTTTGGCATGTTTGTTTAACTATTTTCTAGTCTTTAATTATTATAGCACAAGTTTAATCAATCGTATGCTTTATCTATAGATCAAGCTTAAAGCTATGCATCATACGAGCACTCATATGGTCAGCCGTATGACATAGCGCAGCCAATGGATGGTCCGCCCTCTCCCCTGGAACATAATTTTCATCCCTAGCGCCCTCCACATGCAATAACGCGTTATCCATGGTTGGCGTTATCTCAAATCCATAATTCTTTATAATTTTCCTGCGGAACTCTTCACGTTCAAGTTTAGTCATACTCATAAGGATTGTAATTGCCCCCTCCCCTTTGCATTGATATATAAACGGCTTCTCTATGTCATGCAGAAATATCACGGTCAAAGCATCGCTCAATGTAAACTTCTCCTCTTCTGGTAGCGACTCCAGCACCCCAAGCTCCTGTATCAATTTATAATTATGCTTGATTAGTATCATCGCCTGTCGGATATGTTCCGCATAGCCTCCCCTCCAAGCATGGTGCGCTCTACGCGACCCTGAAGCAGTCATAACTCGATCGTAGTTATCTGCATCATCCAAAAACCTCTCCACCGCAAGACGATTCTCCCCTTCGATATCTCTTAACAACTCCAACAAATCAGACTGTGCCCCTCTCTCCAAGCCCACTCCTAACCCCTCTCGACTACTAACTTGCATACTCGCATTTTGACATAAAGCCCTAGTAAGAACAAGGGGTCGCTCTTTTAAAAGCATTCTACCTGGATGACTCTCCCATCACCCTACACTACACAAAAACCATACACCTAGAACAAATCCTCGGCGGCACTCTCCCAAACTATTCTGGCCCTAGTGAACGGACTGTCTGCCTGTTCAACTAGCTCTGATGATGTGTCCAAATTATGCATATGGGGCGCTAGACCCATAACGGCCACTAGCTTCCCTCCCCCTAGTCGATCAGGTCGACCACCAATTATCATGGGATTTGAGGCTAACTGGTCAATAAACTCCTTAGCTCTTTTATCATCGTATAAAACTGTCCCAAGCTCACGGCCCTCACTATCAGTGTTGAACTGAACAACTATACCACTCCCGTCAATCACAACCATAGCTGTACTCTCGCCAGACATCTCCACCTGAAGAGCAATCATCTCACCAGGACTATAGATGCTTGGCCCAGCCCATACTGAGGATCCTGCATACTCAGAACTTGGAGCTGCAAAATCAAACTCAGTCCCCAACTTATCCCAAACTACAGCAGTTAGCCCATCCTGGTAGTGACACTCCCTGCCCTCAGGTAGTCCTTTATACTGCTCTTCATCGCCAGACTGTCTTAGAAAATTATTCATTATTATGTATTTTTCCTTTTAAATATTGTTCTTATCTTACATTATAGCAAAAACTGACATAAATGTCAAGTTCCACCTCTATAGCCAAAGGAAACAAAAGATAAAACCCCAGGTATTGCCTGGGGTTTTATATAATTCGGCACCGTGCTAGTTTCCCACTGGGTAGCAGTATAATCGCCGCTGGGGAGCTTAACTTCTGTGTTCGGGATGGGAACA
>CAZAOX010000001.1:25512-27972 GCA_964486985.1 uncultured Candidatus Saccharibacteria bacterium | reverse complement strand
TTCGCCATCATTAGTTTAATTGTAGCAACTTTCGCTCGTCTGTTCAGAAAAAAGACTTAATTCTCGTGCCAAACAAAAAACCAAGAAAAATCCCATCACAAGGATGGGGGTTTTCTTGGCTCCCGCGACTGGATTCGAACCAGTGGCCTAGTCGTTAACAGCGACCCGCTCTACCGCTGAGCTACGCGGGAATACGATAATCTTACTTCACTAAACCTTCGTCATACAACGAAAAGCTACGCAAGAATACGCCAGTTATTGTAGCGTAAAATAGACTAAAAGTAAACTGATAGACCCTTATTTCTTGATTATATCGAGTGCCTGACGAAGAATATCAGCTTCAGTCAACGCCTCAGCAGTATCTAAATCTTTTCGAACAGCGATAGCTTTCTCCAGCTCATGCCACCATGGCCTTTCCATCGGTGAATCAGGATTTCGCACCTCCAAAGACCTGGCTTCGCCTTCATTTTTGACCAAATAACCCAAAGCTATCAGATTGTCGATGTGTTTGGCTACCGTAGAAACTGATTTATAGTCCAGCGCCACCATAATTTCTCGAAAAGTCGGACTATAATCATACCCTTTTATGAATCCATCTATAAAATCCAACATAATTTTTTGCTTTTTACTGATCTTCATACTCTCGATTGTACCACGTCTGCCGAAACGATTTTTGAGCTAAAACCACAAAACATGTCAATATATTGACATGTTTTAGCTAAATCAACCCGTTCTCTCGCCAAAATGCCTCTATTCTTGTATAATTTAACCTACTCCTTATGAGAAAAAGTCACGATATCGTCTACCGTTTCATCCTAATCGTTCTCGATAGCCTCGCGCTCATCAGTGCTTTTACCGTCGCCTATATCCTCCGCATCACCCTCGACCCTAGACCTTTTTACATCCAGATAGGAGCAATCGAGTTTATCACCTCTGTCCTCGTAACCCTACCTCTGTGGATCGCTCTACTCTACTCATTTAGGCTTTACCACCGAAAAGTCTACACCCACCCCCTGAGGGAGTCAGGGCGCTTATTGCTCGTATCTGTTTTTGGAGTGATGATTATCATATCTTTCAGCTTTTTCACCGGCATACCTCTATTTCCGACTAAACTAGTGGCCCTCTATGCGATGATCGCTAGTTTTCTTATACTGCTAACTTTTCGTATCGTCGTAAATCTCATCCGCCTGCGACTCTTGACCAAGAAAATTGGTGTCAAAAATGTTCTAATTATCGGCAATACTCCTCTTTCTGGCTCTTTGTCGCAATTTATCGCTGAAAATCCCACTACTGGGTTTAACCTAGTAGGTATCGTTTCTAAAACCAAATTCATCCCATCAAGCCTCCGCCCCCTCCGCGTTTCTTCCCTAAACTCTGCCCTAACTCGCTTGCCGATAGACGCCATCATCCAAACCGACTCGGTGGACCTTGAAAAAAACTACTCCATCGCTGGCAAACACTATCTCGACTTCTATCAGGCGCCGACTTTTGATGCGCTATTTACCGCCAAGCATTCCATCGAGATACTTGATGCTTCACCAATCATCAAAATTCACGCCACACCGCTGATCGGCTACGGACGAATCGTCAAACGTTTAATGGATATGTCTCTAGGCGCCATCGGCCTAATCATTGCTTCGCCTATCATGCTAATTATCGCCCTAGCTATCAAAATTACCGACCCGAAAGGTCCAGTTTTCATGCATGGCAAGATGCGAAAACGCCTAACTCGCTATAATAAACCCTTTAATGTCTATAAATTTCGCTCACATTATGCCAAATTTGACGGCAAGACAGATGAAGAAGTCTTCAAGATGGTCGGTAAACCTGAGCTGATCAAAGAATACCGCGCCAAAGGCGACAAGCTTGATCATGACTTCAGGGTCACCCCTGTCGGCAGATTTATACGACGCTTTAGTCTCGATGAACTACCCCAACTCATCAACGTCGTCAAAGGTGACATCAGCCTAGTCGGCCCGCGCGCGCTAGTTCCCCATGAGTTAAGCCTATACGACAAAAAACACACCCTCCTAGCCGTCAAATCGGGCCTAACAGGCCTGGCCGCAGTATCTGGTAGGCGAAATATCAGCTTCGATGAGCGACGACGACTCGATCTCTACTATGTCCAGAACTGGAGCCTATGGCTAGACATCTCTATCATCTTGCGAACATTTTCGACCGTCCTCAAGAAAGACTCCTGACAAAAATTCTCTTTATTTTTTGTTTATCCTGGTGTTATGATTAAAAAATAACTTCTAAGTGAGGGGACCAGTCATGAACGTAACTATCTTTCAAAATCAACAGCTAGCAGACGACTACGCCTACGGCCTGTTCAAAAAAGCCATCAAAGACGGCGCTAAAGTAGTAGGTCTAGCCACTGGTAGCACCCCGCTCGGACTTTATGGACTAATCGCCAAAAACAACCTAGACCTTTCTAAGGTCACTACTGTTAATTTAGAT
>CAZAOX010000001.1:0-25502 GCA_964486985.1 uncultured Candidatus Saccharibacteria bacterium | reverse complement strand
ATGTTGGCCTTGAGGCTAGCCACCCTCAAAGCTACCACTATTTCATGGAGGAGAATTTGTTCAGCAAAGCTAGGCCCCTGGCTAGCTACCTACCAAAAGGCGATGCTAATGACTTAGAGCAAGCCACCAAAGATTACGATGCAGTTCTCCGTGAAAATCCTATCGACTTACAGATTCTCGGCATCGGTGAAAATGGTCACATCGGCTTTAATGAGCCTGGGTCACCATTTGATGCTACTACTAGAGTGGTCGACTTGACTGAATCGACTATCAACTCAAATAAGCGCTTCTTTTCAGAAGGCGAATCAGTGCCCACCCAAGCAGTCACTATGGGTATCGGCTCAATTCTCGAAGCTAAACAAATTATCCTGATGGCTTATGGCGAGAACAAAGCCAAAGCAGTCCAGCAAATGATCGAGGGAGAGGTCTCAACTAACCTACCGGCAAGCGCCCTGCAAAACCACCCCAATGTCCACATTATCCTCGATCAAGAAGCGGCCAAACTACTCTCTGGTGGCGTTTTAGGTGGCACCAGTATCGAAACATTGTCTGTTTACTCCGAAAAAGACGCCCGGGAGCTTGGAGAGCTAATGCCTCAGTTGAATCAATCACTTTCTGGGTCGCCAATTGACGAAACTCTACTCCGCAAAATTATTGACTCCCCGCTCCACGACCAGTTGGTCGCTCGCGATAAGTCAGGCAAGATCATCGGTACAGCCACCCTATCTATCGTCTTGGGTGTCTCTGAAGGCGTTCAAGCCGGTCTTGAAAGCTTTGTAGTCAGCCCAGAGGTCAGAGGTAAGGGTGTTTCTTCTCAGTTGTGGCAAGAAATCATCCTATGGTGCCAAAAACATCAAGTTAAAGCCCTAAACTTCACCTCTAGTTACAGCAAAGAAGCTGCTCACAAATTCTACCTCAGGCACGGCTGTGAGATCCGCGATACCGCCGCTTTCCGAAAAACTATCAACTAAACCACACCCTCTCACACTCCAGAAAATACCCTCATCTATAGATCCCTTATTTGCAAGGTTCAACCTCGCAAATTACAACACTTAATGATCAGCTAAAAAATTACTCAAATTCTTGATATCTCTTTTATACCCTTTGTAGTCGGCCAAGAATTTTAGATATTTTTCTGGCGACATATCAAGCACCCTCCCCGGATTCACCCATTCAATAGGCGTTCTACCGATGTAAGCGCCTAGACTAGACCATTTCCATGACATATAGTCCTCGGGGTTTAAGTGAATATATCTCGTGATGTGGTCAAGATATACCTCATTGCCTATGTGTTTAGCCTTAAATATCCCCTGAAACAGCCCCCCGACTCGATCATACTTGTTATTAAAATATCTCGTGTACGATGTTGCTACTGCTCGCATTAGTCGAGTAATACCATCAATCTCGACCTGATAAAACAATAGATGAAAATGATTCGGCATCAAGCAAAAAGCGACCAGTTCAACATCATCATGTAGCTTCTCGTATTCACGGCCCGAACTATCTTTTTCCGGCTCCTCGTCCAAATAACGCTTGAGGAGGTGCGCAAACACACTATAGTCCTCGTCGTCTCGAAATATCAATTGCTTATCAACACCTCTGTTGTAAACATGATAGGACTCATCTACGTCGTACATTTTTACTGTATTTCTGCTAGGCATAACCTTATTTTATATCAAAGTGTTGTAATTTGCGAGGTTGAACCTTGCAAATATTGATAGGGTATAATTAGAGGGATGGTAAATGAGGAGGTGAGATGAAGGTGTTATTAACTGGAGGGGCTGGCTATATCGGCTCGCATACAGCTGTGGAGCTTCTTGACGCTGGGCACGAGGTGGTGATTATCGATAACTTGTCAAACAGTTCAAAAGAGGCCATCAGGCGAGTTGAGAAGATCACTGGAAAATCTGTTGACTTTTATGAAGCCGACGTTAGAGATAGAGAAATACTTGACGAGATATTTACCGACTACGCCATCGACGCTGTCATCCATTTTGCTGGACTCAAAGCTGTTGGCGAATCAGTCGAAAAGCCACTTGAATATTATGACAATAACTTAACCTCAAGCATCGTCTTGCTTGAAGCCATGAAGACCCACTCTGTCAAAAAACTAGTATTCTCAAGCTCAGCCACTGTTTATGGCAACCCCGAAGCCCTCCCCCTAACCGAAGAGTCTCGTACCGGTGTCGGCATCACCAATCCCTATGGCCAAACTAAGTACATCATCGAGCAAATTATTCAAGACTTCACTCAGGCTAATTCAGAATTTCAAGCGACAATCCTCCGCTACTTCAACCCCGTTGGCGCTCACCCGTCAGGGCTAATCGGCGAAGACCCCAATGGCATACCCAATAACCTAATGCCTTATGTTGCCCAGGTGGCAGTTGGTAAACTAGAAAAAGTTGGCGTTTTTGGCGATGATTATGATACTCCTGACGGCACCGGAGTTCGCGACTACATCCATGTGGTCGACCTGGCCACTGGGCACTTATCCGCTCTTGAGCACATGAAAACTGGAGCTCACACCTATAACCTCGGCACCGGTCAAGGTGTTTCTGTGCTGAAGCTGATAGCGGCCTTCTCAAAAGCAGCTGGACATGACATAGCCTATGAAATCAAACCACGCCGAGCCGGTGATTTACCGAGCCTTTACGCCGATGCCGATAAAGCCCAGAAAGAACTTGGCTGGATGGCCAAATATAACATCACTCAAGCCTGTCAAGACTCCTGGCGCTGGCAAAGTCAAAACCCAAATGGATTTAAGGGGGAAAATTGATCGACAAAAAAACAACCATCGGCTTTTTTGGCATCGGCAACCTCGGCTACGCCATGCTACGTAATTTTGATTTTCACAACCAGGGCCAGTTTAATTTTATCGCTTACGACTTGGACTCAGAGGTTGTCGAACACTTAGCCAAGCACCGTTCACACCCAACCACCCACCCAGATGTTAAACTTTCTGACAATACCCAGTTCACCCAGTCGCCCGAAGAACTATTGCAAAAGTCCCAAACCGTCATCTTATCGATTCCTTCAACCGCCAACCGACCAGTCGCTAAACTATTTCGTCAATTAGCCAAGGATAACCTCACTATCATTAACACCTCAAAATCCCTCGAGACCTCTTCTGGTAAGAGAATGTCAGAAATTTTCCATGAAGAACTCCAAGGAGTAAACTACACCTATGCGCTCCTAGCTGGTGGGATGATCGATCGAGATGTTTTTTCACTGAACCCTCTCGGAGCTGACCTGGCCTGCACCGACCAAACGTCCCTAAACGAACTCCAGAAATTATTTACAAACACTAGCCTACATGTCATGCCAACTACGGACCTGATAGGCGTTGAGTATGCTTCTGCACTAAAAAATGTCATCTCAATTCTCACAGGTATCACTCATGGGCTAGGCCTGCCCTACGGCAGCGAGACACTCGTTATCTCGCGGACCGCCGAAGCTATAGCTAGAGCCTGCTCATCCTCGCTTAGTGCAAACTATACAACCTTCAGCATCGCCAGACAGTGCTGGGGCAATGACATGTTTATGAGCGCTACCGGAGGCACTCGCAATCGAGCTTTCGGCGAACTCCTCGGACAAAGAACACCGGTAAATGATGCTTTAGCAAAAATGGCAAAACAAGGCAAATTAGTCGAAGGCGTCAACACTCTTCAGGCGATTCAGCACATCCCAAAGCTCCTAGATGTCGAACCTACCCACCTACTTAGTCAGCTGATCACCCACCAAACTATCGATATCAATGCCATCGAAAAATACATCAAGAATAAATAAAGCTTTTTAATTGGCTTTATTTTTAGACACAGAGTACACCGCTACAACGGCTATCACCAGATAAACATGTAGTGCGTTTGGGTAGCCGCTAAAAAGCATCCACTGGATCATAAAAGCCAAAATTATCGCCCAAAGCCATTTTTCTCGCCTGCTCACCCAAAAAACTCCAACCAAAATCGTCATAAAACTGATAAAACCGACCAATCCACGCTCTAACAAAACCTCCGCATATTCATTTTGAACGATTTCTCTCGCCCCGATATCATCGGGAAATGACTGATGCATCGCCGTACCTGCCGAGCCTAAACCTGCACCAAAGACTATCCTAACTGGGTCATTTCGCCAACTAGCCAGAGCCATTTTACTCCGCTTGGTTCGCGCCGTAGTCGACTCCTCAACATACCCATCAAAATGTGGCTTTTGTTCCAGATCTACCTCTGTTTCAGGTTGAACTTCAACCGCTGACTGATTTTCACGAACCTCGATCACTCCCATCGACAACTGATTGATGCTTTTACCAACACCACCCCAGAAAGTCTCATCAACTTTTGGGCTAATCATTGCTGTCGCACCCTGAAGACCTAGCGACACCACCAAACTAGCCAACATCATCCCGCCAACGATCAGCCACCGCCTAAACTGCCTCCACGACAGCGCAAACAATACCGCTAGGCCAACTAGCATAGCTAGTAGTGCCCCACGGCTGAGTGTCAGCACCATCACCAGAGTCACCAAAAATAGCACTCCAAGCACTTTTGATAACTTATGCTCGCTAGAAGCCTCGGAACTAGGACGCACGCTTAGGTGCACTAGCAACATGACTGCTGGTAGTAGTGCGTTGCCCAAAAACTGCGGTTCTATCAAAAATACATTTGGCCTAACAAAACCAAACTGCTCCACCACACAGCCAGCACAAAGTAGCGTCGTTGAAGCCTCTGCCCAAACCCCCGCCACAAACTGTAAAACAGCTAAGATACTCATCACCACAGCACTAACCAGATAGACTTTAGCTAACAGAGGGGCTAGTTTAACTAACCTATCTTTTTTTGCCAACATTCCCAAGTAGACTAGATACAACAAGCCCATCACCCCAGCCGTCAGCACCCCACGAGTCAGATTTAGCGTCCAAAATAAACTAGCCAGGCTAACTAGCACAAACACCTCCACCACCCAGGCAGCCGGAGATTTGACTAGCTTTTCTTGCCCCTGCCAGATAGCTCGCCAACTAGCCAGAGCCACAACCAACAGATACAACATAGCCACTGACAACTCATAGTTCATCGTCCCGTCTTGGCCAAAATGAATTAACGGCTGATAAGCAAACCAGATCGACACCGGCAGACCAAGCCAAAGCCATTCTAGCGAGCTGAGTTTTTGGGCTTTTAGCCAATTGAGTGATTTTTTCATGATTTTTTAAGGCTTTTTGTGACTAATTCTCTCATTTGCCTCTTGAAACTCTCTTCAGAAAACTTCTTGGCTGACTCCTGGACTTCTTTTTTATCAAACTCCAAAGACTCAAAACGCCAAATAGCCACGACTAAACTCTCAGCTGACTGCTCATCAAACAACACACCATTTACCCCGTCCTCAACTATGTCTAAGGCGCCACCTTTCGCCAGGCCGATCACCGGAGTGCCCACAGCCAGCGCCTCAACCGGAGCGATACCAAACGGCTCCAAGCTCGGAAACAAAAACGCCTTAACCTTCATAACATGCTCGACTATCTCTTCAAGGCCTTCATATCTAGGCAAAAAAGTTACATATTCTGAATCTCCAGCTAATTTCTGGAGGTTGGCGTTTTCTGGACCAAAACCGATGACCGTCAGTTGGCGTTTTGCCTGAATTGCCGCTTGAACTGCGATATCCATCCTTTTCCAGCTGACCTGACGGCCGTAAATTATATACCCCTCAGGTTTCGTATCTTTTTGAGCTTTTAGTTTCTTTTTAGCAAGTGTTGTTATTTTCACAACATCGACATTTGGCCAGATTATCTGACTCTTACGTCCATAATATTTCACAATTTCCTGCTGAACATAACTCGAATTCGCCACCACAACATCTGGACGCTGAGCCGCCCTATAGTCCGCCTTCCTCAAAGGCCCGACCAACGCTTTTAGGGCCAGTCTAGCTAACGGGTCCAACAAGCCAAAGCCTGGCCTCTCTATATACTGGTCATACAGCGACCAATAGTACTGCGTCGGCGCATGCATATAGCTGATGTGGACGGTTTTTTCACCAGTCTTAACGCCCTTAGCCTCTGCCCCAGTGATAGATATCACCAGGTCATACTCACTCAGGTCCAGTCTCGAAAAATACCACTGCCTCAAAAAAGGAATAAAACGCTTCAAGCCAACCGGCAAAACGTTCAGCCAGCCTGTCCGAACATCCGCATCCCGAAACCAAACAGCTCCTTTCGGCCTAAACTGTGACGTATAAATTGGCGCCCGTGGATACATCTGATGAATCGCCAGTATGACCTTTTCAGCCCCACCAACATCGGTCAGCCAATCACAAACTAAAGCAACTTTAGGATTTTTCATCTCTCTCTATTCTACCCTAGTTCAGCCAAACCTGCATTGTCTAGAAATTTGCACAAACCATAGAGCATTTACGCTCTTCAGACAGTTATTTCACTATCCAGGAGCCGGACTTGTCGCTACCACTACGAACGATGATGCCCTTACTTTTCAGAGACGCTATGGCTCTGGCGACCGTTTTTCGAACCTTACCTATACCGTCAGCTATCTCCTCATATGTAGCAGTCGGCTCTCTGGCTATGTAGTCCAAAACAGCCTGGTCTGTTGAATTTACAGGGACATTTACAGGGACATTTACAGGGACATTCTTGGTCTCAAAATCAATGACCGCTTCCTCATAAAGAAACTTCTTGATATCATGGACAACTCCCGTATCATAATACCGTGTCAACAGACCGTTGAACTCAGCTATTTTATCTGTCGATATGCTCAATATTCCAGCGCCCCCCTTGATCAATACAGCATTAGCCACCAAGCTAGCTGTGCGTTTATTGCCATCCCAAAAAAGCTGGCTATAAACGATGTAGAGTAAGATATCGATAGCTTTCTCTGTCATACACCTGGAGCTATCGGCAAATATCTCATCAATCTCCGCCACCACCTTAGCTTCATCTGGCATATCTGGTCTATGATTGGTGCCAGATATGCCAATCGCACCCGTTCTCAACTCTCCCCACGAAAGACTTTCGTTGCGAGACACATTGCTATTAACTCTTTTGATAAAATCTAAATCTATCGTCTCGCCCTCTAAATTCGTCAGTATTTCTCGCCAAGCATCACGTAAATTTAAGATAACCTGTATATCGTCAAGTCTAGCGTTCGGTACATTTACGCCATCCAGTATCGCTTCTGTCTCTGGAAAAGTCGTGTTGACCCCTTCGAGTTTTGCTGTATTGTAAATACTCTCGACCAATATTTTCTTGGCGAGAAACAAGTTTTCCTTAAACGACATCTGAAATTTATCTTGCATATAAATAGTATAACACCTTACGCGCATACCCAGCTCGAGCTGATACTGCGGTTTACGCCTGAGAAACAACCTCTCCACCATACATTTCATTAGAATTCCGATATTCTAATGAAATTATCTATTTTACCTCTGTTTTTTCTTATCTCTCATTTCTCCCTTCTATTCTATGAATATAGAAGGAGAAAATTATCAGTCTCTAGGGTATAATTGACATCAGATATGAAGCGAGTTTGCGTGATCGTTCCGGCCTACAATGAGTCTCCAGTGATTGCAGGGGTCATCAAAAAGGCTAAAAAAGCATTTTCCAAAGACAAGAATCACTCTATAGACGTTGTGGTTGTAAACGACGGCTCATCTGATGATACTTCAAGTGAGGCCAAAAAAGGTGGAGCTATCGTTATCGATCACATATTGAACTCGGGGGCTGGGAGCGCAACGCTCACTGGTCTCGCCTATGCTCGAAGGCATAACTATGATATAGCGGCAACTATGGATGCAGACGGTCAGCATACCCCCGACGACGTATTGCAGGGAATTATCAAAAGCCAAGAAACTGATACTGACCTACTCATAGGTAGCCGACTGATCAATAGTAAGGGAATGTCAATCGTAAAGATAATCGGCAACAAAGGTCTTAGTATCATCACTTTCTTGCTTTTTGGCATCAATGTCACTGACTCTCAGTCTGGTCTTCGCATCTATTCGCGAAAAGCCATCCAGGAACTCAGCTGGAAATCAAACGGTTTTGAGTTTTGTTCTGAGATGATTTGGCGTGCTAAACAAGCCAATATGAAGATCCAAGAATACCCCATCAAAGCGATCTACACCGACTACTCCCGCTCAAAAGGTCAGAATAACTGGAACGGCATCAACATAGTTAAGCGTCTATTTAAACAACGCCTATTGGAGATATTTGAATGAGATACATCATCCTAGTCATACTAAACTTACCGATCATCCTGCTAGCTCTTATAAACATAGTCACTCAGTATAAGTTAGGACAGGTCAATAAAAACCGTTTTTACCACCAACTAATTATTTGGCTGGTTATCCTTGCCGTCCTGATAGCCTCCTTCCCGGTATACAACACACTGGTAGGCAAAGCGCCGTTAGACTCAAGCGAATTAAGCGCCTTTGACATCCTCCAAACTACCGTCATCATAATGCTCTTCTACATAGCCAATACCCAGAGGCAGAGGCAGGACCGAGCAGACAAACGACTCCGTGAACTACACCAGGAACTGTCGATAAGATTATCCAGTGACGGGTAGCTAGCGAATATATTCATCCTTACTTAGTAAAACAGTAGTTTATTGATGTCTCTAGATTATCTACAGACAAGAACTATTAACTCACAATCTATCACTACCCGCCACTATCATAAGTATACCTGCTAAGATTAGGGCGCAACCAATAGTTTTAACCACCGTGAACTGCTCTTTAAAAAAGAAAACCGCTGTCAGCATAAGTAGCACATAAACTATTCCGACAGTTAGAGGCGATATGAACGATAGGTCAAACTTATTCAACAAAATTATATAAAGCAAAAAGCTAACACCATAAGCAATCACACCGCCTATCAATGTGAGTGACATACTAATATTAACAATAGGGATAGACAATAAAGCTCCTGCCTGATTAGTCCCACTAAATTTTATAAGAGTCGAACCACCTACTGCAAAAATCACATATAAAACTATTAACAATATATTCATATCATCTATTATTAGCCTTTTCTATTATACTATTTATGGTCCTTACGTTCTTTATCCCACTCTCAGCATCTAGGCTACCGTCCGGCCTATCACCAGCAATCGCATTGACGAAACTTTGAAGAACCACATTGTGACCATATAGTAGATTCCCCGTAACCATACGAAACCCATTTGCTATGAACTGAGACCAGTATTGCCAAGTATATCTAAGCGAGTTTAGTAAAATATCCTTCGCAAGATGCTCTCTATCCGTAGGCAATGCCACCAATATATCTTTAAAAAAGTCATATATAAGGATATGTTTATCGAAACTAACCATATAGTACCACTCACACACTGGAGCGTGAAAATTGAGCATCATGGTCACCGGTGTGACTCCTGCTGTAGCGCTAACATTAAGGGTTATTGGTGTAGCTTTAGTCTCGTCCTTATCGTAAACTGCATACACATTATCTATGCGTAAACCTCCAGCGTGTCTCTCCAACAGGTACATAAAATGAGCAGCTTCATCGTAAAAGAGACCCATCGGTAGGTCATTGTACCATTCTGGCAATCTCCTATCGTGATTAGTAAACTGGACCTCTGTAATAGAAACTATTTCGCCATATTTCTTAGATTCAACTATCTTGTTTAGCTTCAACATCTTACCGGCATACTGAAAATTGTGCATAACATAAAAGATCTTCTTTTTTGATCGAGCTAGCCCTATAAGTTCTCTGCTCTCTTTTTCATCCATCATCATAGGCTTCTCAACAAGAACATGCTTTCCCAGTACAAGAAATGCTTTAACTAGTGGGTAGTGTAGCCGTGGAGGTGCACCAATCACCACAGCATCGACATCCCCTAGCCACTCCATATCCTTGGCAGACTTTACTATATCGTCAAACTCATCACCAATTCTCGCATAGTGCTCCACGCCATGCTTTTCAGCAGTTCCTTTAGCTCTATCGACTCTGCTGCTCAAGACCCCACCGATACGAACATTTTTAACCTTCTTTAGGGCTGGTATATGACGAGTATTTGATATATTCCCAGCACCAACAATACATACATTCACCTTATTTTGCATACTAACCTCCTAATTCTCGATGAACTACCTTCGCAGTATTTGTCCAAGTAAAATCTCTTTTAATCTTCGCCTGCAAGCGTCTAGCAAAGTTCAATCTAGACTTACTATCGTTTAACAGATAGATGATTGCCTTTTTTAATGACTCTTTATCCTCTTTAACGATTATACCGTCCTCGCCACTGATCACTACCTCTGCTGTCCCCCCCCTATCTGTTGCGACTACTGCACACCCCATCATCCCAGCCTCCAATATAGAAGTTGGTAATCCCTCTGGGTACATCGATGGGTAGCAAAAAATATCGGTATTCTTAAGAAGCGATAGGATATTTTTGTAATCTAGCTTACCTAAGAAATATATATTATCAAAGCTATCATATTTATATACCAAACTCTCGAGTAGCGGACCATCACCTGCTATAGCCAGCACAGTTCGCCTACCGTTCAACGTGTCGGGTATTGAAGAAAAAGACTCCAATAGCATTTGGACGCCTTTTTCCTTAATAATCCTGCCGGCATAGGTTATCACCAAGGGCTTACCATGCCACGGCGTATTTATTTCACCAACATACCCCGAATCTCTATCTTCTGTAGAGTTATAGAAAACGCCCTTTGCCTTTATATTGAAGTGTTTCAGCCACTCATTACATCGACCAGAAACGCCATAGAACCTATTGCAATACTTCTTCACTCTCATGGTAAGCAAGTGTTCATATATCTTACCAAAGCAGTCCAGCACAGGTACGCCGATACTGAAATGGCTACTTCCATGCTCAATTATCAGGGGATCTATACCGTTACGCTTGGCCCATTTTAGCCCAAGTAGTGTGGTTAAGTGGAACCTAGTGTTACATATCACATAGTCTGGCTGATGCTTACTGAATACTTTACAGATAATCTTGTCAACTCGCCTACCTAATACAGGGATCGGGTATCTATTTTTGAAAATATTCATAACTGGTATGCGATATATATCCACATCATCTATAGTCTCAAAACTGGGCAAATTATCATGATTAGAGGTGATTATGACAACTTTGTAGCCAAAACCTCTAAGAGACCCAGCAAGCTTATCTGTGTAGCGCTCAATTCCGCCAAGAAAGGGCAAGAAATAGCCCGTGAAGAAAACTACTACTTTTTCTTTATGCACTATCAGTCAACCCTCCTTAAAATACTATACATTAAAAAGCCTGTCTAGCCTATCGTTTATACCTGTCGATATATATTTAAACCATTTACGTGGCTCTTGACTTTTTCATTCAGCTTATGCTATAATGAAAGTATTGGTACATAAAAACAAAAAAGGTCTCCATATGCGCATAAAACCACCACAAAAATCAAAGAAAAAGATCATCATCGCTTCTCTGTTAATCTTGGCTTTAGTCTTAGGGGCTGGCTTGTACGCCTATATATTTAGGCCACTCTCTAGTGAGTCAACAAATAACTCTAAAAAATCCACCAATAGCAACGAGACCAAGTCAACCAATGGCTCAGCTTATTCTTCTGATAAAGCAAAGAAGGAGCCCGGCAACTCTGACACGAATACAAAAACCCCAACTCCCTCTATTGAAAAAGAGAAAGGTATCCTGCCACAGTATGAGGGTGCAGATGAAATAACTGACGAAACTGTAAGCGATGAGCGATTCCGCATACCAGAGGACGAGTTATGAAATTAGCTCAACATAAATCGCGTATACTCTGGAGCGTACTAGCCCTTTTGGTTTTATCTGGCGCGTCTTATGCTTGGATAAATAGAGACAACTTATCCAGCGCTGCAGACGCTAGAAACTTCAACCCCGGCAATATCATGAGCGACTTCGTCATGACCAATAAAAACTCGATGACGGTTGCGCAAATCCAAACTTTTCTAAAGAGTAAAAACTCATGCAATGATACCAACATCAGCAAAGCTGCCGCCTACCCCCACCTACAGTACAATATCAAAAATGACAAGTTTGTATGTCTTGCAGAGGAATCATTCAATGGTGAATCTGCAGCTCAGATTATCTGGCAAGCTGGTCAAGACTACAATATCAACCCTCAGGTTCTGATAGTTCTACTTCAAAAAGAACAAGGACTTATCACCGATACCTGGCCAAACAGTACCCAGTATAGAAGCGCTACTGGCTACGGCTGTCCGGATACTTCAGCTTGCGACACCCAATACTACGGTTTTAAAAATCAAGTTCGCAATGCCGCTAATTTCTTTAGGGCCTACCAAACTGGCAACACTGCTTGGTATAAACTAGTCTGGCCTGGCAATAAATATACTGGTGTATGGCAACCGTTCTATTATAATGTTCGCCTACACCCGAACGAAAGCTGCGGAACCATCAACACCTATATTGAAAATAGGGCCACCGCCTCTCTCTACTCCTACACCCCCTATCGACCAAACCAACCAGCCCTGAACGCTCAATACGGCACCGGAGATAGTTGTAGTAGTTACGGTAATCGTAATTTCTGGATGTACTTTAATGACTGGTTTGGGGACACCCATGGCTTGGTCTCTAACGGAATTGATTATTCACCAGTTTTTGACCCTGAATACTATCTACGCAACAACCCCGACGTTAAAACCGCCTACGGCAACGCAAGCGATGCTTTTGCTCATTTTATAAATTACGGCATGAAGGAGGGACGTCAAGGTAGCGAATCATTCAACGTAATTTTCTATAGAAATCATTACCTTGATCTGCGTATCAATTTCCGCAACAACCTAGCTCTATATTATCGCCACTACGTACTCTATGGACTAAAAGAGAGGAGATTAGGTACTGGGGACTCGACACTTACGCCACTCGCTAAGTACAACAAAAAAGACTATTCCAAGGTGTATGACTATAACAAATACCTAGACAAGAACCCAGACTTAAAACGCGCTTTCAGCAATGACGACATTGGCGCCATGGAGCATTTTGTGTATCATGGAATGCGTGAAGGAAGAGTCGCCAATGACAGTTTTGATGTAAGCTCTTATAGAGGTGGTTATCCTGACTTACGAACAGCTTTTGGTAGCAACCTACAGCTATACTACATACATTATCTTGAAAGCGGCATAAACGAAGGGCGGACCGCTATCAACAACCCCGTAGCAGGAACCTCAACTCGCGATGGCACTAAATACTCAAGTGTATATGACTTTAACTTCTATAGGTCTAGGTACGGCGATGTCTTAAAGGTATTTCAGCTAGACGATAACGCAGCTCTCTTGCATTTTATAATGCACGGCATGAAGGAGGGACGTCAAGCAAACGAAAACTTCAATGTAATCCAGTATAAAAACAGATATCCTGACCTCCAGAGAGCATTTGGTAACAATCTACAACTGTACTATCTCCACTATATGCAAAATGGGAAGCAAGAAGGCAGATTAGCAACCTAGTAACTGACTGTCGGTATTAATGCTTAGCGCATCCGCATGCACTCCTTCGCTAGAGGCATCGGCTATTTGGTGCAGGCCCTGGCTCCATGCTAAAATACTTGTATGATATCCGCCAAACAAAAGGTTAACATCATAGTGCCCGTCTATGATGACTGGAACTCGTTAAGGCAAAACATTGCAGCCCTAAAGAAATACTACACAAGTAGCGATGTCTTTGAAATATATTATGTAAACGATTGTGGCCCTAGGGCTGACCTATTAGAGGGTAGGATAAAAAAGGCTGTTGCCGGAATAGATAATTTCCACTATTCACGCAATAAGAAAAATTTAGGCTTTGTAAAGAATTGCAATAATGCAGTTTTTAAAATAGCAAAAAATAAGAATGCTGATATTCTACTACTAAACAGCGACGCGATAATCACTCAAGGGTTCGCTGAAGAAATGATTGATGTCCTACACTCACAAGAAGACATCTGCGCGGTGAGCCCAAGAGGTAATAACGCAACCGTATGGTCCGTACCAACAGATGGATCACTAGCCCACAGGCCAAATAAATCATATAGTCAATGGCTTAAGCTTAAAGAAATCATACCAAGTAAATACATATCACCAACGATACATGGGTTCTGCGTCCTTATACGGCGCAATGTTATAGATGACATAGGCCTATTTGACGAGGCTTATGGTCGTGGCTACGGAGAAGAAAATGACTTCTCGATGAGAGCTCGAAAGGCAGGCTGGAAATGCGCGATTGCAAATCATGCTTTTGTTTTTCATCATGGCTCAAGAAGCTTTGGAGTCAAGAATATGTCTGACTTATCCTCAAAAAATAGCAAAATACTCCTGAAGCGCTATCCAGACTACAGCAAACTGGTCGCAAAATACGTCAACGAACATCAGGAGCCAAAAATTATAAGAAACTACGGGGCCCCCTATAGGCTATTCAGGATAATGGTCAGTGGGGTTGAGTACGGCTATGTAAATGGCTACAAAAGCGTGCTTAGAAAGATAATCTCTATCGCACATCGTCGCGTTGTGAATAAAGAAAAAACTAATACCGAACCAAAAATTCAAATCTGGTCTCATGAAATCTCTAAAACTGGTGCGCCCCTGGTTTTGTTTGACATCATACGTCAATGGCAGAAGGATAAGGACCTCCCAAAAGATATCGCCCTTAACTATCCGCATGGAGCACGAGCTGACAGCAGTCTCCTTGAAAGCCTAAGGGCCGAGGGTGTCAATTTCAGCCCAGTCCACATGCTTGAAGTACACTTTAATGTAGGCGATGTCGTAGTCCTTAATTCCACATCCCAGCCCGACCAGCTATACCATAAAATTATCACCGGACTACAAAACAACACCATTAAGCACCTTTATTTCTACATACATGAAGATGACGAACGCACAACAGGTGCAACCTATAAATACCAGCAAAAACTACGCGACCTAATAGTCAACGATAAGGTAACTGTATATGCACCTAGCAAAGGGTCTGTTGTAAACTGGAAAAAACACTTGGGTGTCAACAAGAATATATTCTCTATGCCGGGGAAAATACCTGTTTCCAGTGGCATGCTTAAGCCTAGACCAGAATCAGACTTCGATAAAATAAATTTCGTGATAGCAGGATCTAGGGAGCCAAGAAAAGGTATCCTTAATGTTATTCATGCTCTACAGGCAGTCGATAAGTTTTTTTTAAAAAACTCCCCCACTCAATATCGCGACTTCACCCTAACTGTTGTAGGCGACAACCACAATAGCGACTTCTATAATGGATTTCTAGAAAAAGAAGCTAGTTACTTCGGTGACAAAATAAAGCTTATAGGTAACACACCTCACAAGGAAATCTATGCCATCCTTCAGAATACGAACTTCACAATAACATATAGCCTTGCAGATTCACTATCTATGGTAACCTTTGAGGGTATGGCATTCGGCCATCCTATAATTAGAAGTGAAGCATCGGGCCAAGAAGAGCAATTAAGTATCGGTAAGAATGGCTGGTTGGCGCATACGACCAACTGGGGAGAGCTTGTAGACTCGATAGAAGAAGTCCTGAACAAAGAGCGCACCACTAACAAAGACCTTGCACGAATGTCAGCTGAGTCAATTAAACTTGCAAGAAAGAACCAATCTGAACAGTATAAAATACTAGATGACATCAAAAAAATATTCTAATGAAACGCCTACTACTCTTCGTACACTACAACAAGGACAACAAGCTCAGTGATAGGGTTGTTTTTACTCTGGAAAAACTACGACCTACTTTTGATACTGTTGTGATTATCTCCAACAGTAAGTTGTCTGCAAAAAACAAATCTTCACTAAGTAAGCTATCCGATATGCTTATACTCAGAGAAAATAAAGGCTTTGACTTTGCTGCATGGCGAGACGGTATGGAAAAATTTGGCTGGCCCAAGCTCAAAAAATATGACTCTCTGACGCTAATGAATGACACCTGCCATGGACCCTTGCGGCCACTTGATGAATACTACGAAAAATTCGATAAAAGAAAAGGGGTTGATTTCTGGGGTGCAACTATCTATAGAAGCACCACCAATGGGATGCCGGGCACGGACGGTCCTGTTCCAGAACATATTCAAAGTTATTTTATGACGTTCAAGCAAAATGTTGTAAAAAGTAGAGTCTTTTCAGGTTTTTGGAAAAAAGTGCAAAACCATACAGATATAACCGATGTTATAGCCGAATATGAAGTTAAGTTAACAGACATTCTAACCTCTGGTGGATTTAAGTACGACTCAATAATAAACACGACTAACCCAGTGTTTTCATCTCCTCATATGATAAACCCTGCATTTCAAGATCCTGTGCAATTGCTAAAGCAAGGGTTCCCTTTCATAAAACTAAAAGCTATAACAAAAATGAATTTCCTGAAAGTTAAAGAGTTTATAAAAGGCAATTCAAGCTACCCCTATGGGTATATAGATGTGCACGGAGGAGCCAAACTGATGAAGCCGGCTCTATCACTGGTTGATTTTATGCTAAAGAAGGCTCATCTTGTGTTCTTGGCTATAGGGATACCCTCTGTTATAGCATTCTCCATATTAACACCTCCAGGATTTGGAGGGGACGAGATGGCCCATTCAATAAGGGCGTACAGTATATCGCGTGGGCATATAAAGACCATAGACAACCACGTACCTGATGGTCTCAAAGATACCGTAGAGCTAGGCTGGAAAAAAGCAGAAAGCTCTCCCTGGGGCTTACAGTTTTATCTAAATAGACACGATCTTATCCCCGCGGATAGACCATCACTAGAAGAACTAGGTAGTACCAAGTTAAACTCCTCCACCTCTACCCATATAAAGCTTAGGAATACTGACCCATACTCACCTATTGTGTATGCAGGTGCAGCTATAGGCTTTTGGATAAGTAGCCAGCTTGATCTTTCTGTGCATAGCGCAATCATACTTGCTCGTATCTTAAATGCTATTCCTTTCTTCCTGCTAGGATCACTTGCTATTTATGTACTACGTAAAAATATGGCCAGATGGCTTATATTCACAATACTTCTCTTGCCGACTGTATTGTCCTATGTGGGCACTATAAATGGCGATCCCTATAATATAGCTAGTGTTTCATTATTTATTGCATTATTTATAAAATTTTCAACACCTAGCGGCAAGCTGTCTAGAAAAGAACTACTGGCACTGGCCACCTCATCCATACTCCTGTCCTTCGCCAAGTTGCCATCCATACTGCTCATTGGCCTACTATTATTTATGAAAAATGATAATTTTAAAAATACAAAAGATAAGTGGATAAAAATTACCCTAATAGCTATTGTTTCCCTTTCTATAGCATTTTTATCTACAAAAACTGGAATTACTGGTATAACTGGCGATTCCAGCACACTAGACAAAGTGGTGTGGGCTACTTCTCAGCCTATCGAATCAATTTCACTTATAGGGAGGACTGCTTTAGAAGAATCGTCTGATTATCTAAGCAGGGCAGTTGGTGTAATGGGCAGAAACGGTGTATATATCCATAATATTATCATAATGATGCTTTACACGTGGCTAGTTATACTATCATTATCTATAGCAGACTATAGTAGAAGAAGGGGATCATTATTACTTCTATACGGCACGACTATGTGCTTCGTGGTCATGACTCTTCTATTCTTAGGTGACTCAGAAAATACTGTTAATAAGCATACTATATTCGGCGTACACGGTAAGTACTTCACCCCATTCATGTTTCTAATATTCTATGGGGCAGGTACGCTGATGCCATTTAAAATTACCTCAAATAAGGGCTACGTCGGTCTGTTTACTATCATATTGATGTCTTTGGTAGCTATATCTTCAGTGCTTACATACAAAATCGCACTATATTGAGACGCTACTTAAGACTTATTACACGCTTAAGTAGCTACACGCAGTATCGCAAGGTCACACAAGATCCCCTACCTCAACCCTAATGCTTTTAGCGCTCCCCTGGCCACTCTCGTCGTAAATCGTAGCGGTTTAGTAGCCCTCCATGATAGCGATTTCTTTATGAGGCTAATCCCATGACTTAGGTCCCCTACAGTCATCCTCAGGGCATCAATCTCCTGCTCTAAACTGGCTCGTTTCTCATTTTGCTGCCTAATTTCAGATTGCAATTCAAGATTTTTCTCTAACGCCTGCTGTTTTAGCGCGGCCAACTTTTTCACAGAAGCATGGTTTGGACTTATTTCCACCTTGCCTATATCATCACGCATTCTTGTGACAGAGGGGCTGTTTATCAATGTCTTATCGTCACCACATATAAGCTCAGCGATTTTCACCATCGAAAAAGCATCATCCCAAAGGTAGCGATCAGAAGAAAACTCTTCCCCTAAAAGCCCCAATATTGCTATATCATTTTCAACATAGTCATATTCTTCATAGTCGGCATATCTAACCGCCCAATAGAAGTCAATAAGCACCAAACTACCGTTCGATACTATAAAATTCCTCGGTATCAGATCTCTGTGTACGATCCCTAGTCCTTTTAAAACCTTGTATATCTCAGACAAATCACGAATTAGTATTTCTTTTTGCTTTTTCGTAGGCTTATTTTTATCTAAAAAGACATCCAGCCCAACCCCATCTAGCCATTCTGTTATATAGTAATTCGTTTCACCCTCACGAAATTCTACAGGCTCTGCAAAAAGCTTATTGTTTTTATCATAAGCTAACTTAGCCATATCGTATTCATGCTTATAGCTACGAGAGCCTGACTTTATGAAATATTCCTTATCGCCCCTCGTTGCCTTATAGTACCTCCTCTCATCTCTGTGTGGTCCAACCTTGAACTCCTCGATGACACCAAGCTTAAACTCGTTTCCTAAATATGAAACCTGAGCTAGCCTGTCCTGGGTGTTTCTTATTTTCTCTACAACATCTCTGTTAATATACACGGAAGGTTCTGGTTCTGTAATAACATACCCTTTGCCTGACAGGAATCCGGCCAGATGATTACAGGCTTCATCGCTAGAAATCCAATCACGGTTAATTTTAGACCTTGTAGCCTGAATTTTTTTATTTAACAAACTTAACGTGTCTATATAGTCCTGAGCCACTTCGGGTTTGTGAATTAATGCGTGATAAAGCAAAGAGTAGAAATGGTTCTCATCATCCATCACCCGTATGGACCTATATTCAGTAGAGTTATTTAATATATCCTCCTGCCAGGCCGTGTCATAGTAGCCATCACCGACATAACGTAGGTCTAGCAGCACCTCGTCCTCACCAACTACAATTCTATTATGGACACGATGGCCCTCGGGAAAAACCGGCTGCGCATTTAGTACATACCTGACAGCTTCGTAGTCTCTAACTAAAAAGTCTATATCTCCATGCTCATTGGCATAATACCCATCTGGCAGAGGGGAAAAGTTTCTCATAACTACATAGTTATGTGTCTGGTTGAGTATATGGAAAACTTGCTCCAAGCTAGACCATCCACTATAGCCAACCACATCGTCCGAGTGTTTTATTGACCTGGAAGAGCTTGGTTTATGTTTTAGCATAAACTCATCTATAGTACATCCAAACAGTAACGCAAAATCATGGGAAAACTCCTCTGGAGTATTGGTGCCGTGTACCTTATGACCGCCACCAGTTACTTCTCTATACCTACTCTTTGCTAAAAAAGTTTTGGAGTTAATGTACTTGTTGCCATTAGATGTCTCGTGAGTACCGTAGCTATAATTATAATCCCTGACAATCACAGTCAAAAATTTACCCACCCCTATATGCTTTTCCTTTTCTGATCCTGAGGGTAAGTTAACTCCGTAAAATCTTGTTAGATTGTCTGAAAAATACTTATGACTCCACCCAACTTCAATTTGGTAAATAATCTCGAACTGTTTAGCTATATCCTTTAGGATAAAGTCCTCTTTGTATCTAGCCGCCTCCCATACAATAAATAGGTGATACTCATAATCTTTTTTCACTATACGTCACCCCTCTCAATAGCTACCTTATTTTTTGGCCTCAATGAATATCCGTTGGCCCCTAGCCCTGCAACAAAAAAAGTGGCTTTATCCTCAGACTCAATATATGACTCAGACCTATCTATGCTCTTAAACGAGACTGCTACGAAATATTCACCTTCACCTAAAATATTCTGAATCTCTTGAGACATGATTATCATCTCACTCTTACGCGGCTTGTCAAGTATACTCCTTCCATTTCTTAGGCCTTCGCTTGATATGCGTACTATAGCCTCTCCATTTGCGTTTTTTATCAACATTGACAAAAAGGTGTTTTTTTCAATATCCTCTTTGATAAATAGTTCAATTTTAATCCTTAAGATGCTGTCCTCGATAGTATTCGTAAAATTATTTTTCTTTTTATTTAGCGCATTAGACAAAGTAACTTTAGCTTCAGCATATCTATTAACCACTTCCTCGCCTGATCCTGCATCCTCACTACTCGAGGTGAGGGAGCTGGAGTTCTCCCTGGTGTATCGCTCTGAAACATCCTTTACTGATCCGCGTTCAACAATCTTACCACCCTCTATCATAATTGCTTTATCACAAAATCTAGTTATATTATCCATGGAATGGGTAACTAAAATGACAGTCTTTTTCATGCGCTTTAGCTCAGCAAAATAAGAAAAACATTTTCTCTGAAACGCCTCATCGCCAACAGCTAGTACTTCGTCTAGTACCAATATGTCGCCTTGAGCCTTGATAGCTACCGAGAAAGCCAAGCGAACCTGCATTCCACTCGAGTAGTTCTTTAGCTTTTGGTCCATAAACTCTTCTAGTTCAGCAAAATCGACAATATCATCGTACATCTCACTTACTTCATCCTTGGAGAAGCCAAGCATCGCACCATTTAGATAGACATTTTCGCGACCTGTAAGCTCGGGGTTAAAGCCTACGCCGAGTTCAATGAATGGCACTAACGATCCGTTGACGGTAATTTTGCCACTATCTGGGGTGTAAATTTGAGAGATAATTTTCAATAGCGTGGACTTACCGGCACCATTGCGCCCGACTATGCCAAAAAACTCACCTTTTTTGACCTCAAACGATATGTTTTTTAATGTACGCTGTTCTTTATAGCCCTTGATGCCTCGCATGCGGTTGATAAACGCCTGTTTGATGCCACTAGCCTGCTCCGTCGGTAAACGAAAGCTCTTTGAAACATTTTCAACCTTCAATGCAACATCTGATGATTTGGTCTTTTTGGCCACTATAGGTCCTCCGCGAACTTTTTGGAGTTTTTATTGAAGTAGATTATACCGAAAATAAGTAGAGCAACAGTGATGACAACAGGGATGATAGCAATATACCATGTGTTGATCATCGACCAGATAGTCGGGACAGTGTCTGGGGCGATGAGGTTATGCCGAATATCCTGAAAAGTTTGAGTGATAGGGCTGAGCATCATAATTTTAGCTATCTGAGGATGAGAGTTTGAAACCATTGTTATCGGGTAGATGATGGGTGTTGCATAAAACAATGCCTGGAGTATAACATCCCAGATGTGACCGATATCACGGAACTTAACATATAGGGTGGCTAAGATGAACGATAACCCCATAGCTATAGCGTAGAGTTGGATAATTCCAAGAGGCACTAAAAGCGCCCAGGCTGTCAATTTTACCCCCGAAAAGAGCATAAATATCATGACGACTATCATGTTTATAGCTAGGCCGATGAGAGCGCCAGTAGTGGTCGATAAAACGATGATAGTTTTTGGGAAATTAATCTTTCGGAGTATGTCCCCCCTGTCAACGATCGCTCGCATGCCCATACCAGTGGCTTCTGCGAAGAAACTCCAGAGAGCGATACCAAGCAATAGTACCAGCGGAAAGGTTGGCGTGCCGTCCCCAAACTTCAAAAACCTGACAAAAACCATGTACATAACGGCAAATAGCGCCAGAGGCTTCATAACTGACCACAGTATACCGAGAATCGAACCCTGATAGCGCAACTTGAAATCAGTTTTGACTAGCTCCAAGAGGAGGTTTTTAGAATATTTTAAACTCTTACCTTGTTCCACAATAGTTATTATATCATGAGCTACTTCTGATATTTGATGCCGAAGAACTTACGGATGCGGTTGAAGCTTTTCATTGGCAGGTTTGGCCAGATGATGGTTTCTAGATAAGCCGTGTCGATAACTTTAGTCTTTTGTATACGTCGCCTCTCGCGAAAAGCATGCGGTAGGAGCTTCCAGCTACGCCAGACCCCTTTAACCATCGGCTTGAACGCTCCTTGGGTAGTTTTCCAGAAAACAAACATGTGATAGGCCAAAAAAAACCGCCAACCTATCGGCCAAAGTAGTCTCGTGGGAACATTTTTCCAGTAAACAAGAGGTAGGTTTTGAAAGACTTGAGTAGTTGTAAAGCCTGGTATCTTGCTACTGGTGGCGCTGTGTTTATGGTAAGCCACTGCGGACTTTTCATAGTACACTTTATGTCCAGCTAGCTGGGCTCGCCAGCTGATATCAACATCTTCGTTGTAGGCAAAAAAAGTGTCATCGAACAAGCCAATCTCTTTGAGTGTGTCTACCCTGTAGAGAGTTGCTCCGCCAGTTGCACCAAATATGTATCCAGACTCTGGAGCCTCGCTGGCTAATTTACCCTCACTTCGAAGCTCTGGCACACCCCACATGGTATAAACATCGCCTGCATCGTCGATGGTCTTGCCATCAGCCGATAAAAGCAAGCCCGTCACTATGGACGCTTTGGTCTTTTTGGTGGTTGAAACTAAAGTCTCTAGCCAGTCCTTTTCCATTTGTACATCATTGTTGAGTAAAACGACTGCTTCATAGCCATTGTCTATAGCATACTGGATGCCGATGTTGACTCCGCCAGTAAAGCCAGTATTTATTTCTTGCTCGTCGTATATGATCTGTGGGTTTTTTTTGGCAAGTGGCTTCAGTTTTTTTGACGACTCATCTTTACTGCCATTTTCGATAAGATATACCTTAAAATTTTCATAAGACTGCTTCTCTAGGCTTTTTAAGCATTTGATGGTATCGTCCCAACCCCGATAGTTTAACACCACAACTAACGTCTTCATACCTCTAGTATATAGCATTTTGTGGTAGAATGTACTTAAGTTAGCTAAGGAGGTGATGTGAAATTACTTATTACTGGTGGAGCAGGTTTTATCGGAGCAAACTTTGCTCATTATACCGTCAAACATAAGCCTGACTATGAGCTGGTTATCGTCGACAAACTAACTTATGCTGGCAATGAAGCGAACTTAGCCCCCATCAAAGACAAAGTGACCTTTGTCGAGGGTGACATATGTGACGCAGAGCTAATGGATAAGTTAATCAGTCAAACCGACATAGTTGTACACTTCGCTGCAGAGAGCCATAACGACAACTCTCTACGCAACCCCTGGCCGTTTGTCGATACAAACATCATCGGTACATATAATATACTGGAAGCCATCAGAAAACACGGAAAACGACTTCATCACATCTCAACCGATGAGGTGTTTGGCGACCTAGAGCTAGACGACCCAAACCGCTTTACCGAAACCACCCCATACAACCCTTCTAGCCCCTACTCTGCTACCAAGGCTGGTAGCGACATGCTAGTCAGAGCCTGGGTTCGCAGTTTTGGCATACAAGCTACGATCTCCAACTGTTCAAATAACTATGGACCGTATCAGCACATCGAGAAGTTCATCCCTCGTCAAATCACTAACATCCTGTCTGATATCAAACCAAAACTTTATGGTACCGGCGAACAGGTGCGCGACTGGATCCATGTTGATGATCATAACTCAGCCGTTCATCTGGTATTGGAAAAAGGCAAGCTTGGTGAGACGTACATTATAGGTGCTGACAATGACCATGTTAACAACAAGATGGTTATCGAGCTGATATGCGACCTGATGGGCAAGGGGAAAGACTGGTACGAGCATGTCAATGACCGCCCCGGTCATGATCTGCGCTACGCAATGGACTCTAGCCGACTACGCAATGAACTTGGTTGGCAACCAGAATACACCGACAATAAAACTGGTATGCGTGATGGGCTACTGCAGACTATCGAGTGGTACAGAGAAAATGAAAGTTGGTGGAAAGCTCAGAAGGAAGCTGTTGAGGCAGAGTATGCCAAGCAAGGGCAGTAACGAGACAACGGATAGGCCTACCAGGACCCCTGCCTCAACTCGCGTTGTTTATAGCAACCCCTGGATAACCGTACACGAAGATCAAACTATAACCAGCGACGGTCAAACTGGCGTCTATAGCTACGTAGAGTCCAACAACTCTTGCATGATCGTCGCTGTCAACAAAAAAGATGAGATATATCTAGTTAGAAATTTTCGCTACCCTAGCAAAACCTACGGCTGGGAACTGCCCGGGGGCGGCAATGACGGCGAAGACCCGATAACCGCCTGTCAGCGTGAACTCGAAGAAGAAACTGGCATCTTGGCATCCTCATGGCAAGAGCTGGGTGAAGCTATCGTCTGCAATGGGCTGATGAGCGAAAAAATAGCTATTTGTTTGGCTAAGAATCTTAACTTTAACGGCATAAAGGAAACGTCTGACGAAAAATTCATCGATATGAGATTTTTCAGCCCTGCCGAGGTAGATGCCATGATACTAAATGGCGAGATAAACGACTGTCAAACAATCACCGGCCTGCACTACTACCACACGCATCGAAATTTAAATGGCATAGTATAGTGGAGGTTTAGACCATGCAAAGCAATATTGGCAAAAGGGAAAAAGAATACTCAAAACTGCACCCCCAAAGAAATGTGGCCGTAGCTGGGCTAGTTGATGATGAGGGAAAAATACTTCTAATGCGCACTCGCGCACTTCCTGATAAATGGCAGCCTGTAGGTGGAGGTGTAAAAAAAGATGAAACACCAGAGCAAACTATCATAAGAGAAGTTAAGGAAGAATTATCTATCGATATAGACCCTAGATATTCTGTCTTTAACTCATCGCAAGCCTATGACTTTGGCGATGGAACGGTGTATTTTTATACTATACCTGTAGAAAGGTCTTTAATCGAACTGATATCTATTAAAGCTAGCGAGGTACTAGAAGCACGATGGGTGCCTGTTGATGAATTTAAAGATTTATCATACTACCCAGCAACAAAAAAATACCTAGACGCATATAAGATATTTTTAAATAAGAATAGGCAAACAAATGCCGTTTAAGTGGACTGTTCTGGCCTCTAGGGTAGTGCACGAAACTCCTTGGCTAAGATTAATTGAAGATAAAGTCAAAATACATAATGGCAAAATATTAACTTACACCTATACCCAAGCGGCAAATCAAAGTGTTGGCATAGTTGCTGTAGATAGAAATGGCAATATCCTGCTCCAAAAGAGTTATCGTCATACAATTAAAAGAACTCTGTGGGAGATACCCGCTGGGTACATGAGTGCCGGTGAAGACCCTCTTGTGGCAGCAAAACGCGAACTACTAGAAGAAACGAGCTTAACTAGCAAGCAATGGATAAATCTTGGCTCTGTTGATTTGGCGCCTGGAATCGGTGACGTTGAAATAATCCTATTTGCCGCTCTATCTGTAGACTCATCACAACAAGCCATAAC